>NZ_JAHUTH010000019.1:0-163591 GCF_025376855.1 Variovorax endophyticus | reverse complement strand
CGTTTCGCGGGGTCTCGCAGAACTCGCTTCGCTCAAACAGCTGCGAGCCCTGATCCGCGAAACGCTGCGCTCCTCGGCGCAGCCAGAGGGGTGGTTCGGGCCATCGCTGCGCTCGGCCACCAAGACCCAACGGGCCTTCGCTTCGCTCGGCCTCAATGAAAGATCCAAGGCCTACGCATGCGCACTCCCCACACAAGGACGCGCCAAGGCGCGTTGACCCTGATCCCCTCTGGCTGTGCCGAGGAGCGCAGGAGAAAGCGGGATAAGGGCCGCAGCTGTCTGAGCGCAACGAAGTGGAGCGAGTTCTGCGGCCCCCCGCTTTCTCCGAGCACCGCAGGTTGCCCGCAGCGAAGCGGAGGGACACAGACAGCGGGGTCGCCTTCTCTTTGGTTACTTTCTCTTGGCGAGACAAGAGAAAGTGACTCGCCCGCCGGGGCGAATTCCCGGCCAACGGCCTCAACAAAAAAGCAGCTTCAAACCAGAAAGCCGAACCCCTCATCCAGCCAAACCACGCAACCGACCAATAGCTTCCTCAAGATGCGCCATCGAACTAGCCGTAGAGAACCGAACAAAGCGAGCAGTATCAGCAGTCCCGAAGTCGCGCCCCGGGGTCACGGCCACATGCGCCCGCTTCATCGCCTCGAACGCAAAATCCCAGCTCCCCGAAATCCCGAGCCGAGCAGCCAGCCCCGAACAATCGGCCCAGGCGTAGAAAGCGCCATCCGGAACCACCGGAACCGGTAGCCCCAACGCCTCGAGCTGCGGAATGAACCAGTCGCGCCGTGCCTTGAATTCGCCCCGACGACGCTCGTACTCCGCAATGCTCTCCGCCTCGAAGCAAGCCAGCGCCGCGTACTGAGCCACCGTGCTCGCACAGATGAACAGGTTCTGCGCCAGCCGCTCCACCACGGGCACCAGCACATCGGGCACCACCAGCCACCCCAGCCGCCACCCCGTCATGTTGAAGTACTTGCTGAAGCTGTTGATGCTGATCACGTTGTCGTCGATCGCCAGCGCCGTCTGCCCGTAGGCATCGTCGTAGGACAGCCCCAGGTAGATCTCGTCGATCAGCGTGATGCCGCCGCGCGAACTCACCACCTCGTGGATGCGCCGCAGCTCGTCGCGCGCGATCGAGGTGCCGGTCGGGTTCGACGGCGAGGCCAGCAGCACGCCGCGGGTCTTGTCGGTCCACGCGGCCTCGACCTTGTCGGCGCTGAGCTGGAAACGCTCCTCGGCGGTGGTCGGGATCAGCACCGCCTTGCCCTCGGCCGCGCTCACGAAGTGGCGGTTGCAGGGATAGCTGGGGTCGGGCAGCAGGATCTCGTCGCCGGCTTCGATCAGCGTGAGGCAGGCCAGCTGCAGCGCGGCCGAGGCGCCGGCCGTGACCACGATGCGGCGCGCCGGCACGTCGACGCCGAAGCGGTCGCGATACCACTGGCTGATGCGTTCGCGCAGATGGTCGAGGCCGGTGGCCTGGGTGTATTGCGTGGCACCAGCGCGCACCGCGCGTGCCGCGGCTTCCTGCACCAGCGGCGGCGCGGTGAAGTCGGGCTCGCCGATGTTCAGGAAGATCATCGGCCGGTCGGTGTGGGCCACCTCGCGCGCCAGCTTGCCGGCGGCCTTGGCCACTTCCATCACGTAGAAGGGCTCGATGCGCTCGGCCCGGGTCGAAATCCTCATGCGGGGTGCTTCGCGAAAGAAGAAGGAGGAAGAGGGGAAGGGATCAGGGCCGCGCCTTGCCGGTCGCGCGGTCGGCCTCGACCTCGAGCGGACGCAGCTGGGGCGCGAGGCCGTTGAGCACCGCGTTCACGTACTTGTGGCCGTCGGTGCCGCCGAACTCCTTGGCGAGCTCGATGCATTCGTTGAGCACCACGCGCCACGGCACGTCGAGGCAATGCTGGAACTCGTAGACACCGATCCACATCACGGCATGCTCGATCGGCGAGATCTCGGCCAGCTTGCGGTCGAGCAGCGGCACGATCAGCGCGTCGAGCTGCTCGGCGCCTTCGATCGAGCCGTGCAGCAGCGCGTCGTAGTGCGCGGCATCGGCCTTGTGGAAGCCCGCGAGGTCGCGCGTGAAGCTGTCGATGGCGGCCGCCTCGTTGCGGCCCACCAGGTGCTGGTAGAGCGCCTGCAGCGCGAACTCGCGCGCGCGGGTGCGGTTGGACTTGGCCGAGGCCTTGCGCGCGCCGGTGGCTGTGAGGCCGGTGCGCGTCGCTCGCGCCTTGTCCGGTCGTGCGGAACGCTGCGGTGCAGCGCCTCCCTGGTCTTCTTGGGTGTTGTCGTCGGTCATGAAAGGTCGGCCAGCAGTCGCGCCATTTCGACCGCCACGCGGGCCGCGTCGCGGCCCTTGTCGGTCTGGCGGGCGACGGCCTGCTCGAGGTTCTCGGTGGTGAGGATGGCGTTGGCGATGGGCAGCTTGTAGTCGAGCGCCACGCGGCTCACGCTCGCGCCCGATTCGTTGGCCACCAGCTCGAAGTGGTAGGTTTCGCCGCGGATGATGCAGCCCAGCGCGACCAGCGCGTGGTAGCCGCCGCGCTCGGCCAGCGCCTGCAGCGCGACCGGCACTTCGAGAGCGCCGGGAACGCGCACGTGGTGGATGTCGTTGGCGGCCACGCCCAGCGCCGCGAACTCGTCGAGGCAGGCGCTGGCGAGCGCATCGGTGATGTCGGCATTGAAGCGCGCCTGCACGATGCCGATGCGCAGTCCCTTGCCGCTGTTGCCGTCCAGCGGCTTGTCGGCCGCGCCCTGGTTTGCACCTTGCATGTCGTTCAGTCCTTTGCCAGATAGCCGGCGATCTCGAGGCCGTAGCCGGCCGCCATGCTCGGCATGCGCCGCGGCGTGCCGAGCAATCTCATCTTCTGCACGCCGCATTCGCGCAGGATCTGCGCGCCGATGCCGTAGCTGCGCAGGTCCATGCGGCCGCGCTCGGGCGCCTGCGCGGGGCGCGCGGTGCCGTCGAACTGGGCCAGCAGCTCGTGCGCCGTCTCGCCGCAGTTCAGCAGCACGGCCACGCCCCGGTCGAGCTGCGCGATGTGCGAGAGGCTGGCGTCCAGGCTCCACGAGTGCAGCGAGCGGTTGATCTCGAGCGCGTCGAGCACCGACAGCGGCTCGTGCACGCGCACGTCGACCGTGTCCTCGGGCGCCCACTTGCCGCGCACCAGCGCGAGGTGCACGCCGCCGCTGGGCTGGTCGACGAAGGCATGGGCGGTGAACGCGCCCCAGGCGGTCTGGATCTCGCGGCAGCCGACCTTCTTGATCAGCGATTCGGTGCGGCTGCGGTGCTCGATCAGCGCCGCGATGGTGCCGATCTTGAGGCCGTGCTCGGCCGCGAACAGCTGCAGGTCGGGCAGGCGCGCCATCGTGCCGTCCTCGTTCATCACCTCGCAGATCACCGAGGCGGGCGAGCAGCCGGCCATGGCGGCGAGGTCGCAGCCGGCCTCGGTATGGCCGGCGCGCATCAGCACGCCGCCGTCGACTGCCTGCAGCGGGAAGATGTGGCCGGGCTGCACCAGGTCGGCGGCCACGGCGTTGCGCGCCACCGCGGCCTGCACGGTGCGGGCCCGGTCGGCGGCCGAGATGCCGGTGGTCACGCCCTCGGCGGCCTCGATCGAGACCGTGAAGGCGGTGGCGTGCTTGGTGCCGTTGCGCGCCACCATCGGCGGCAGCTGCAGGCGTTCGCACATCTCGCGCGACAGCGTGAGGCAGATCAGGCCGCGCGCATGGCGGGCCATGAAGTTGATGGCCTCGGGCGTGATGTGGTCGGCGGCGACCACGATGTCGCCCTCGTTCTCGCGGTCTTCCTCGTCGACGAGGATGACCATGCGGCCGGCGGCCAGTTCGGCCACGATCTCCTCGACCGGGGAGATCGGCGCGGGCGTCCGATTGGCGCGCGAGGCGCCGATCGGCGTGACGGATGCGTTCATGATGGGGCGGGGTCCTTGGATGCGGGGAATGTCGGTGTCAGGCCGGCCGGGCCGGCTGCAGCACGCCCGCCTGGAGCATGCGCTCCACGTAGCGCGCCACGGTGTCGATTTCGAGGTTCACGCGCGAGCCGGCGCGCAGGTCGCCCAGCGAGGTGTTCTGCACGGTGTGCGGGATCAGGTTGATGCTGATCTCGCTGCTGCCGTCGGCCGCGTCGGCGACGGTGTTGACCGTCAGGCTCACGCCGTTGATGGTGATCGAGCCCTTGTAGGCCAGGAAGCGCGCCAGCGCCTGAGGCGCGACCACGCGCAGCTCCCAGCTCTCGCCCACGGGCTCGAAGCGGCTCACGGTGCCGATGCCGTCGACGTGGCCCGAGACGATGTGGCCGCCGAGGCGGTCGCTCGCGCGCAGCGCCTTCTCGAGGTTGATGCGCGCACCTTCCTCGGTCAGGCCCGCCGTTTTATCGAGCGACTCGGCCGAGATGTCGATGGTGAAGAGCCTCTGCGCGGGGTCGAAACTGGTGACGGTCATGCAGGCGCCGTTGAGCGCAATGCTGTCGCCGAGGCCGACGTCGTCGAGGTAGCCGTCGGGCGCCGCGATGCCGAGTCTCTTGCCGTGGGAGGAGGAGGAGCCGAGGTCGTGGATGGCGGCGATGCGCCCCACGCCGGTGATGATTCCGGTGAACATCCGCGCATTTTCGCAGGTCCGGAAGGCCCGCGGCATTTCCTGGCACTTCGGGACCGCCGGCGGGGTCGCGCGGGCGGCTCTGGACGGCGGCCGGCGCGCCGCGGGCGGCGTCAGAAAGCGTCCCGGCCGGCCACGCGCGCCACGATCCGCAGGTCGGGCCCGATCATGTCGACCGAGCGGAATGCCAGCGGCAGCGCCCCGGCCAGCGAGACCAGCGGGCCGCCGGCGTGGATCTGGCTCGCGATGTCCAGGCCGCTGCCGATCAGCTTGGGCGCGAGATAGACCAGCAGCTCGTCGACGCAGCCCTCGCGCAGCAGCGAGCCGTTGAGCTTGTGGCCCGATTCCACGTGCAGTTCGTTGACGCCGCGCGCCGCGAGGTCGCGCAGCATCGCCTCCAGGTCGACCTTGCCGTGGGCATTCGGCAGGCAACTGACCGTGGCGCCGCGCGCCTCGAGCGCCGCGGCGCGGGCTTCGTCGCGCGCCGCGGCGTAGATCCAGACCGCGCGGCCTGCTATGAAAAGGTGAGCGTCAGGCGGCGTCTGCAGGTGGCTGTCGACGATCACCAGGTGCGGCTGGCGCGGCGTCTCGACCAGCCGCACGTCGAGCCGCGGGTTGTCCTCGAGCACCGTGCCGACGCCCGTCAGCACCGCACTGGCCCGGGCACGCCAGGCGTGGCCGTCGGCGCGCGCGGCCTCGGCCGTGATCCATTGGCTCACGCCGTTGGCGAGGCCGGTGCGGCCGTCGAGCGAGGCCGCGACCTTCATGCGCACCCAGGGGGTCTTGCGGACCATGCGCGAGAGGAAGCCGAGATTGAGCTCGCGCGCTTCCTCGGCGCCTGGGCCCACCTCGACCGCCACGCCCGCCGCGCGCAGCCGCTCGAAGCCCTGGCCCGCGACCAGCGGATTGGGATCGGCGAGCGAGGCGACGACACGGCCGATGCCGGCCGCGATCAGCGCATCGCAGCACGGGCCGGTGCGGCCATGGTGGGCGCAGGGTTCGAGCGTGACGTAGGCGGTGGCGCCCGCGACCGAATTCCCCTGTGCCGCCGCGTCGCGCAGCGCCATCACCTCGGCATGCGGGCCGCCGGCCTTCTGCGTGTGGCCCTGGCCGAGCACGCTGCCCTGCGCATCGGCGATCACGCAGCCCACGCGCGGGTTCGGGTCGGTGATCAGCAGCGCCGACGCGGCCAGGCGCAGGGCGCTCGCCATGTGCTGGGCGTCGTGTTCGGGGGAGGGCATGGAGGCTTCGCGAGGAAAAGTTGACACGGGTGCGCCGGGATCATACGAGCGGCGCGCGAATGCGGATGGACGGCGCGGCGTCCGCGCATGGGGCGCTCGTACGCTTGCCGTTCGATCGCGAGACACGCGACACAAGAAGAGAACGGGGGAGGGACGGACATGAAAAGGTCGAATCGATCGGCGCGCGCCGCCTCGGGTTTTTCGCTCGTGGAAGTGCTGGTCTCCATCGCGCTGCTGAGCCTCGGGCTGCTCGGCGCGGCGGCGACGCTGCTGCACGCGGTGCGCGCGAGCGGCGAGGCCGCGAACTTCGGCGCGGCACTGAACCTGGTGCGCGAGCTGTCGGAGAAGACGCGGCTCAACCGGAGCGTGGCGGCGCGGCGCGATGCGGCCAATGGCTACCTCGTGGCGAGCTGGACCGCGGCCTCCGCCACGGGCGAGACCGGCGGTCCCGATTGCGCGGCGGCCTCCGCCGCCTGCAAGCCCGAGGACCTCGCGCGCTGGGACATGCAGGCGTGGAAGCGCCGCGCCGCGAAGGCCTTGCCCGGCGCGCGCGCCACGGTCTGCTTCGACGGCAATCCATGGAACGACGCATCGGGCGCCCATGCCTGGGCCTGCGAGGCCGACGGACCGTTGCTGGTCGTCAAGCTCGGCTGGTTGCCGCGCAACGCGAACGAGGCGCAGCGCCGCGCGGGGGCATCGGCAGCGCCGCGGCTCGCGCTGCCGCTGATGCCCGTGCAGGCGGTCGAGGGCGCGCGCGGTGGCTGAGCGCGGCATCTCGCTGGTCGAACTGATGGTCGCGCTGGCGCTCGGCCTGGTGGTCGTGCTCATGGCCATGCTGGCCTTCGGCGGCAACCGGCAGTTGTTCGTGGCCGAGTCCGAGGCCCGCACGGTGGAGGAGTCGCTGCGCTTCGCGGCCTTCGTCGTGCGGCGCACGGTGCGGCATGCCGGCTATGCCGATCGCGCGGCCGGCGATTCGGCCGTGGCCGCCGGGAACGACCCCTTCGACCTCGACATCGTCGGCGCGCGCAACACGCGCGTCGGCGCCAGCGGCGAGAGCTACGGGAAGCACGGCGCCCGCGGCGTGAACGACAGCGATTCGCTGCTCGTGCGCTTTGCCGGCAGCTCGCGCACCGACGACGACGGCAATGCCACGGAAGCCGACGGCACCATGGTCGACTGCATGGGCTTCGCGCAGGCCGCGCCGGGCGCCGGCACCGCCACGCCGGCCGACCGCGCCTGGAGCATCTTCCACGTGGCCGAGGCCGCCGACGGGGAGCCCGAGCTCTATTGCAAGTACCGCGGGGACCGGGGTGGCAGCTTCCGGTCCGAACCGCTGGCGCGCGGCATCGAGGTGTTTCGCGTGCTGTTCGGGCGCGACCTCGACGGCGATGGCACGCCCGAGCAGTGGCTCGATGCCGCGCAACTCGACGCATTGGCCACGGCCTCGTCGCTGGGCCACGCGGCCTGGCGCCAGGTGGTGGCGCTGCGCATCGGGATGGTGGCGCGCAGCGCGCGGCCGGGCCGTTGGCCACCGCCCGAAGAGGCGCAGCTTCATCCGCTCGGCCCCGAGTTCCCTTCGGCCCGCTTCCGGCCCGCCGCCGATGGGCGGCTGCGGCGTGTGATGAGCTTCACGGTGGCGCTGCGCAACAGCCAGCGCGAGGACGCGCCATGAGCCGAAGCGCGCGCGTCTCGCGGGGTTTCTCGCTGATCGTCGTGCTGATGCTGCTGCTCGTCGTGTCGGTGCTCGGCCTGGCCGCGGCGCAGAACGCGCTGGTCGGCGAGCGGATCGCGCGCAACGAGCGCGATGCCGAGGTGGCGTTCCAGGCCGCCGAGGCCGCGCTGCTCGATGCCGAGCGCGATGTGCTCGGGCCCAACGACCATGCGGCCCGGCGGCTGTGCCTGTTCGATGGCCGCGATGTCTCGGCCTTCGTCGCCGATTGCGCCGGCACCGGTGCACGGCTGGGACTTTGCGCGGCCGCGCCGGTGGGCGCCGAGCCGGCGTGGATGCGGGTCGATTTCGCACCCGATGCCGGCCGGTCGGTGGCCTATGGCCGCTTCACGGGGCAGGTCTATGCCACCGGTGCCGGTGGGCTGTCGGCACGCGCGCCGCGCTATGTCGTCGAAGCGTTGCGCAGCCGCGGTGGCGGCGCGCAGGGCGTGCTGCACAGCGCGAGCGCGGCCGCCGCGACGCCGCATGTCTTCCGCGTCACCGCCATCGGCTACGGGCCGCGCGAAGAGACACGGGTGCTGCTGCAGACCACGCTGGCGAAGCCATCGGCGAGTCCCGGTTGTTCCGTCGCTTCTTCTCCTTCTTCCTGATCGGACCGCCATGCCCTCGCTTCGAACATTCATCGTGTGTATCGTCCTGCTTTGCTGCACGACATGGAGGGGGCCGGCATGGGCCGGCGCGTCGTCCGCCATACCGTCCGCCATGCCGCCCGATGCGCTGCTGACCAGCGTACCGCTTCACGCGCTGGCGGGCCAGCCCGATCCCAACGTCGTGATCGATCTGGCGATCCAGGCCTCGAGCGCGGGACCGGCGTACCTCGGCAGCTTCGAACCCGCCAGGGTCTACGGCGGCTACTGGGATGCGAAGGGCTGCTACGACTACCTGCGCGTCGAAGGCCATTTCCGTCGCCTGGCAACGGCCGCCACGCTCGCCGGTGGCGAGCTCGTCTGCAACGGGCAATGGAGCGGCAATCTGCTGAACTGGGCCACGGCATCGCCGCTCGACCATCTGCGCATGGCGCTGACCGGCGGCGACCGCGTGGCGGACACGCCGGAGCGGACCGTGCTGCAGCGCGCGACCTGGCCGATCGAGGCCGGCCTCGAGCTTCCCGTCAAGACCGTGCGCGGGCATCTCGAGTGGCTGGTTCCGCCCGGCAGGCTTCGCGCGAACGGGACGCTGCGCATCCGCAACTGCGGGGATCGGCTGGTTGTCGATGCGGACACCCGCGCCGATGCGGACCGTGGCTGTGTCTCGGCGGCCGGGGCCGATATCCACTTCGCGCGCGTCGAGGTCTGCGCCGCCGACGAGGCGGTCGTGCGCCGCGATCTGTGCGTCGCGTATCCCGGCGGGCATCACAAACCGGTGGGAGCCCTGCAGGTCAACGCGGGCGATGCGCGCTTCGCCGTGTTCGGCGGCGATCCCGGGCGCTATGGCGGCGTGCCGCGCGAAGCGATGAAGTCCATCGGGCCGGAGAAGACCGATGCCGGCTTCGATCGGGTTGCGAACCCGCGGGCTGAGTGGGATGCGCGCACGGGCGTGTTTCGCGACGACCCCGCGGGAACCGCGCAGGGCATCGTCGCGGCGGTGAACCGCATCGGACGTTCGGGCGAGTACGCGCGCGCCGATACCGCGGGCGAGCTGTTCCATGCATCGCTGCGCTATCTGCAGGCCAAGTTGCCGGCAGCCGTGGATCCGGTGCTTGGCAACTGCCAGCGCAACCATGTCCTGAGCATAGGCGGCCTCGATGCCCGCGAGGAACGTCCATGGCCGGGCGCGGCCTTCGAGCCCGACGTCGCGTACGGGGCCCGCCGCGTCGCTGCGTTCGAGAACCGGGATGCCGGCGCGGCCCATGGTTCCTTCGGCATGGCGGGACTCGCCTATTGGGCGCACACCCAGCGCATCCGCGCCGACCATCCCGATGCGCGCGTGCAGACCTTCGCGATCGACCTCGATGCCGGCCGCGGTGCCTCGGTGGGCGCGCGCCAGCGCGGCAGCGCGCTCTACCTGGCCGCGAAGTACGGCGGATTCGTGGACCGCAACGGCGATGGCGATCCGTTCCGCAGCACCGCGCTTTTCGGCGCCCCGGACGCGGCGGGCCAGCCGGCATGGTTCGGTAACGCCGAATGGGCGGAAGGGCTCGACAACGACGGGCGGCCGATGCCGGCCAACTACTTCCTGGCCAGCGATGCGCGATCGACGGCGGATGCGTTGCGCGGCGTGCTGCGCCGTGCCACCGCGCCGTCGCTGGGCGCGAATGCCACGGCCGCGATCTCCTCGGACACGGTGGGAGCGGCCGGCGCGAGCCTCTACCGCTCTCGTTCCGACAGCCGGCGCTGGTCCGGCACCTTGCAGTCGTTTCGCCTGTTCGTGGCGCCGGAGACCGGCGCCTTGCGCGTGGCCGACCAGCCGTCATGGGATGCGGGTGCCTTGCTCGACGCGCGCCTGGAGAAGCCCGGTGCGGCGGCCTCGCGGAGGCTCTTCACGCTGTCGACCGCCGGCCTCGGCATCCCCTTCGAATGGGAGGCTCTCGACGAGCCCTTGCGGCGCTCGCTGCGCGCGGATCCAGATCCGGCGGCCGAGCCCGCGTCGGCGGCATCGGTCGAGACCCTGGCCCGCGATCGCCTGAACTATCTGCGCGGCGAGCGCCGGAACGAAGCCTCGTTCGCGGGCGGCCGCTTGCGCGTGCGCGACTCGGTGATGGGCGACATCGCGCATGCGGCGCCGGTGTACGTGGGCGCACCCGATCCCGCTTCGCGCGAGGCTGGCTACCCGGCTTTCCTCGCCACCTACCGCCAGCGCGAGCCCGCCGTCTATCTGGGCGCCAACGACGGCATGCTGCATGCCTTCTCGGCGCGCACGGGCGAGGAGCTGTTCGGCTATGTCCCGCGCCTGCTGTTCCCGGTGCTCGGCACGCTCGCACTGGCCGGTGGCCCGCATCGCGCCCATGTCGACGGCACGCCCGCCGTGGCCGAGGCACGCATGGCCAGCGGTCAGTGGAAAAGCGTGCTGGTCTCGGGCCTGGGCGCGGGCGCTGCAGGGGTCTTCGCGCTCGAGGTCAGCGATCCGGGCGCCTTCTCGGCCGACAAGGTGCTGTGGGAGTTCGGCGCTGCCGACGACCCCGACATGGGCCACCTGATGCAGCCGCCGCGCATCCTGAAGTTCCGAACCAGGGCCGCGACCATGGGCCATCCGGCCACCCACGCCTGGTTCGCGGTCGTGCCCTCGGGCTTCAACAACCGCAACCCCGAGAAGCGGGCCGCGTTGTTCCTGCTGTCGCTCGACAAGCCGGCCGGCACGCCCTGGCGGCGCGGCCTCGACTATCACAAGATCCTGTTGCCCCGGCCCGCGGACGCCAGCCTCGTCAATGCACTCGCGAGCGCGCCCGGCGACCATGCGGCCGACGACGGAACGGTTCGCTGGCTCTATGCGGGCGATACCCAGGGCAACCTGTGGAAGTTCGACTTCGAGCGCGATGCACCGTGGAGCGAGGCCCGGGCGCTGGGCTTCGGCGGCGTGCCGCTGATGGTCGCGACGGACGGCGACGCGGGCAGCCGGCGCCAGCCGATCACGGTGCCGCCGGAGGTGGGGCTCGGCCCGGGCGGCGGCGGCATCGTGCTGTTCGGCACCGGCAAGTTCGTCGAGCCGACGGACCTCGGTGCCTCGCGCCGCGGCCTCCAGACCGTGTATGCGGTGCAGGACACGGGCACGCCGATCCGCGCGGGCGAGGCGCGGGGGCAATTGGCGCCGCGGCGGGCGCGTTCCGTCGAGGGCGGGCTGACGGCCATCGAAGGCCCGCCATTCGTCTATGGCGCTTTCGATCGCACGACGACGCAGCGGCGTGGCTGGTACCTCGACCTGCCCGCGTCGCGCGACCAGGGCGAGCGCCAGGTCGAGCGGCCGGTGCTCGCCGACGGCCGCCTGTTCTTCAACACGTTGATCCCGCCGCGGGCGGCCTGCGACGAAGGCGGGGGCCGCAGCTGTGCCGTGGATGCGATGACCGGCCTGTCGAAGGGCGGTACCTGCGTGCCTTCCGAGGCGGGGTTGCTCGGAGCGCCCTTGGTGGTCCAGCAGGGCGATGCTTCGTACGGCGCCGCCGATCCGACCGGGCGCAGGACCGAGACCCGGCGGCTCGCGGTCCTGAGCCCCGGTACCCGCCGGGACAAGGCGGTGTCGGTGGCCCAGCCGCTCGAGGACGCCACGGCAGCGCGGCGGGCCGGCCGCCTCAGCTGGCGGCAGGTGCCGGACCCGCAAAGGACGCGGCCATGATCTCCCGCCGCTGCCACCGAGCGGGCGCGGCCCTCGGCTGGAGCCTGATCGAGTTGCTGATCGCGCTCGCGATCGTCGCGATCCTCGCGGCCATCGCCTTCCCCTCGTACCTCGATGCGGCGCATCGCAGTTGGCGCGCCGAGGCGCGTTCGGCGCTGCTCGCGCAGATGCAGCAGCAGGAGCGCCACTTCACCGTCGATGGCCGCTACCGGCGCTACGAAGGCGATTCCGCCGAGAACGGGCAGGGCGGCAAGTACCTCGTGCGCAGCGAGCACTGCGACGGCCAGCGCAGCCTCGACGACTGCCTGCGGCTCTCGGCGCGGCTCAAGCCCGGCTTCTCGGACCCGCCGGTCGGCAACCTGTGGCTGGACAGCACGGGCGGCCGCGGCTGCGACGGCGCGCAGCGTGAGCGGTGCTGGCAATGAAGCGCGCGGGACGGGCACGCGGGCTCACGCTGATCGAGCTGCTCACCGTGATCGCCATCGTCGCCATCCTGGCCGCCGTCGGCGTGCCGGGCTTTCGCGCGCTGCTGCTCCACCAGCGGCTGGAGGCCGCCTCGCACGCCTTCGTCGCCGCGCTCGGGATGGCACGGATCGAAGCGATCCGGCGCGGCGAGCCGGTCAGCGTGCTCGCGGAAGGCGGCGCCGGGTGGAACGGGGGCTGGGCGGTCGTCGCCGACCCGGAGGGCAAAGGCGCGCCGCGAGTCCTGCGCCGCTTCGACAGGCTGCCGCCGGGCATCGCCGTCGACCCGGGGTTGGGCGACGGCTTGGTGCAGGGCGTGCACTACGACGGCAACGGCTTCTCGCGGCGCGCGCGCAATGCGGGCTTCGGCGCGGGCTGTCTCGTGTTCAAGGCCGAGACAAGACGGCGCGCGGCCATCGTCCTCTCGGCGTCGGGGCGCGCGCGCAGCTGCAATCCCGACCAGGCGGGGGAATGCGGAACGGGGGTGTGCGGGCGGGGCGGCGGGTAGGCCTTCGCCGGCCGCGGCTCAGATGTCGCGCAGCAGCTGCCGGAACTCGTCCACGTCCTCGAAGCTGCGGTAGACCGAGGCGAAGCGCACATAGGCGACCTTGTCGAGCTTCTTGAGTTCGCGCATCACGAGTTCGCCGACCTTGGTCGACTCGATCTCGCGCAGGCCGCTGGCGAGCAGCTTCTGTTCGATGCGCAGCAGCGCGTTGTCGATCTGCTCGATGCTCACCGGCCGCTTGCGCAGCGCCAGCATCATCGAGGCGCGGACCTTGGTCGAGTCGAAGTCGGCGCGGCTGCCGTCCTTCTTCACCACGACCGGGAAATTGACGTCGGGACGCTCGTAGGTGGTGAAGCGCTTGTCGCAGGCACCGCACTGGCGGCGCCTGCGCACGAAGTCGGCGTCTTCCGAAACGCGGGTCTCGACGACCTGCGTTTCGAGATGACCGCAAAAAGGGCATTTCATGCGGTCAGGGCTTCTTCTTCGAGATCAGCGGTAGACCGGGAAACGGCTGGTCAGCGCATGGACCTTGGCGCGCACGGCCTCGATGTTCGCGGCATCGCGCGGGTTCTCGAGCACGTCGGCGATCAGGTTCGCGGTGATGCGGGCCTCTTCGTCCTTGAAGCCTCGCGTGGTCATGGCCGGCGTGCCGACACGCACGCCGCTGGTCACCATCGGCTTCTCGGGGTCGTTGGGGATCGCATTCTTGTTGATGGTCATGTGGGCGCTGCCCAGCACGGCCTCGGCTTCCTTGCCGGTGATGCCCTTGGCGCGCAGGTCGACCAGCATCACGTGGCTCTCGGTGCGTCCGCTCACGATGCGCAGGCCGCGCTGCGTGAGCGTTTCGGCCACGATCTGGGCGTTCTTGACCACCTGCTGCTGGTAGGCCTTGAACTCCGGCGACAGCGCTTCCTTGAAGGCCACCGCCTTGGCGGCGATCACGTGCATCAGCGGGCCGCCTTGCAGGCCCGGGAAGATCGCGCTGTTGATCGCCTTCTCGTGCTGCGACTTCATCAGGATGATGCCGCCGCGCGGGCCGCGCAGGCTCTTGTGGGTGGTCGAGGTCACGACGTCGGCGTGCGGCACCGGGTTCGGGTAGACGCCCGCGGCCACCAGGCCGGCGTAGTGGGCGATGTCGACCATGAAGATCGCGCCCACGTCCTTGGCCACCTTGGCGAAGCGCTCGAAGTCGATGCGCAGCGAGTAGGCCGAGGCGCCCGCGATGATCAGCTTGGGCTGGTGCTCGTGCGCCTTGCGCTCCATCGCGTCGTAGTCGATGGCTTCGTTGGCATCCAGGCCGTAGCTCACCACGTTGAACCACTTGCCGCTCATGTTGAGGGGCATGCCGTGGGTCAGGTGGCCGCCTTCGGCCAGGCTCATGCCCATGATGGTGTCGCCGGGCTTCAGGAAGGCCAGCAGCACGGCCTCGTTGGCCGAGGCGCCGCAATGGGGCTGCACGTTGGCGGCTTCGGCGCCGAAGATCTGCTTCACGCGGTCGATGGCCAGCTGCTCGGCCACGTCGACGTGCTCGCAGCCGCCGTAGTAGCGCTTGCCCGGGTAGCCCTCGGCGTACTTGTTGGTGAGCTGCGAGCCCTGCGCGGCCATGACGGCCGGCGAGGCGTAGTTCTCGCTCGCGATCAGCTCGATGTGGTGTTCCTGGCGCGCGTTTTCGGCCTGGATGGCAGCCCAGATTTCGGGATCGGTCTGTTCGACCAGGATGTTGCGTTGGTACATGGCAGTCCTTTGAAGACGAGGTCCTTGTTCTTCAACCAAACAAGGGCTGCCCAGGCGAACGGCTGATCGCCCGCGCGTCTGGAGCGACGTCGCGGGCGGTACGCTTCCCAGTGGTAGTCCACGTCAGCGCGGGTGCCTCGTCGGCACCGCGCCTATCGCCAGTCGCGTACCGGGCCGAGTGTAGCGGATCGGGCTGGCCCGGCGGCGCGCGAAAGGAGATTCAAGAGACGGCGGACAGCAGCGCCACCTTGGGCGGCGTCGGGCCGTTGGCCGGCTCGGTCGCCTCGTCGGGCTTGGCCGGGGCCACCACCGGTATCGGCAGCGGCTGCGGGCGCAGCACCGGCGGCGTCGGCGCGAACGGCGAGGGCGCGCGGCCGCTGGCCACCTGCAGCAGGCGCTCGCGCTCGGCCATCACCTTGCCGGCGTAGCCGCCGTCGTCCTCGAGGTTGGCCGCGCCCACGTAGTAGCGCAGGCCGCCTTCGAGCGAACCGGCGCGGGCGATGCATTCCTGCAGCACCTTCACGCCGACCCGCATGTTGGTGACGGGGTCGAAGGCGGTCAGCGTGCCGCCGGCCGGCTCGTACTTGTCGCCGTGCACGCGGGTCATGACCTGCATCAGCCCCTGCGCGCCGACCTGGCTCTGCGCGAACGGGTTGAAGCTGGACTCGACCGCCATGATCGCGAGGATCAGCGTCGGGTCGAGCTTGGTGTGCTTGCCGATGTTGTAGGCCTCGGCCACGAGCACGCTCAGCGGCTCGGCCGCGACGCGGTACTTCTTGCTGAGCCAGTAGGCCACGGCGGCCTGCTGCTTGGGCAGGTCGCCGGGGCTCGCGGCCGTCGTGCGCTCGATCGCGGTCGGCTCGAGGTCGGTGGCTTCGGGCGCGGGTTTGCGCGACTGCAGCCAGCCCATGAGCTGTTCCTCGCCTTGATGGCGCAGGTCGGGCCGCGCCACGAGGGCGAGGGCCGCGAACACGATGGCCAGGCCCAGCAGGGCGAAACCGTTGTGCGTGATTTCAAAAAAGCCGTCTGCCACATCGGACACGAATGTCCTCAGCCCGCGGGCCGTGGCATCAAACGCCTTGTTCATCGCTCTTCCTTTCTGTGCGGCACCTGTCGCAGCGCCGGGAAGGGCGATGGGATGGAGGCAGCGGCGCTTGGATTGGTACCAATCAGGTTCCGCGCTCGGGGGATAAGGTGCGCGGCCGCCTGATCAAGCCGGGGGGAGTCGGCAGCGGATACAGGGTGGCTCCGTCGCGTCGGGCGTCCGGAGCAGGCGGGATTCTATCGTTGCTAAATACCCGGTCAAGCATAAGGAATTCCTTCTTAATTCTTAAAACTGTCGAACAAATGTTTCAAACCGACCCGCGAGACGGCGTCTTTCTTAAGGGAAATCCCTTGCAACATCGGGTTTGAAAAGCCGGGGAAGGCCGTCTAAGCTGAACGGGCCTGAGGTTTTCAGGTGCTTTCCGAAGCCAGCCGGTCACGGTGCGAGCCGGGGCCGAACGGCGGAGGAACCACGGCGGCAATCTCTTGCCGCCAGCACGACAGGAACCATCGACTTCCGGTCGAGCGAAACGATGGCAATGGGTCGTATGCCCGCCATCAAGCCCGGTGACATGACATTCGTCGCGTCGCCGGGCTTTCTTGTTTCTGGCTTGGCATCTGTTTGGGGCACACTCGCGCGAATGAATGCAGCCGCCTCGATACAAAGCTTAAGGAAGAACAAATGGGTGCGACGCGGAATCGTTGCACTGCTGGTGCTTCTGGGCCTCTGGGTCCTGGCCTGGCTGGCGGTGCCGCCGATCGCCAAGAGCCAGCTGCAGAAGATCGCGAGCGAGAAGCTGGGCCGCCAGGTCACGGTGGAGCGCATCGGCTTCAAGCCCTGGACCCTCGAGCTCACGCTCAACAACCTGCGCATCGCCACCGCGGACGGCAAGGGCACCCAGCTCGCCGTGCGGCGCATCTATGCCGATGCCGAGCTGCAGTCGATCTTTCGCCTCGCGCCCGTGATCGATGCGGTGAGCGTGGAGGCGCCGGCCATCCTGCTGACCCACCAGGCCGACGGCAAGTACGACATCGACGACATCCTCGCCAAGCTGGCCTCCGGCCCGCCGCCCGACCCCAAGGCCGAGCCCGCGCGCTTCGCCATCTACAACATCGCGATCACCGAGGGCGCGGTCGACTTCGACGACCAGACCGTCAAGCGCCGCCATGAGCTGCGCGACTTCGTGCTCAAGGTGCCGTTCCTCAGCAACCTGGCCTCGCAGCGCGAGGTCAACACCGAGCCCAAGCTGGCCTTCGCGCTCAACGGCAGCAAGTTCGACTCGGCCGCGCAGTCGACCCCCTTCGCCGCCAGCCGCAAGACCGATGCCCACGTGCAGTTCAAGGGGCTCGATCTCGTGCCCTACCTGGGCTACATCCCGGGCGGCATGCCGGTGCAACTGCAGGCCGGCAGCCTCGACGCCGACCTGAAGATCGACTTCCAGCAGGCCGCCACGGTGGGCCTCAAGGTCACCGGCACGGTCGAGGCGCACGGCGCCAAGCTGGCCGACGCGCGCGGGCGCGACCTGCTGGCGTTCGACTCGCTCAGGCTCGCGCTGGCCGACGTGCGGCCGCTCGAGTCGGTGTTCCACCTCAGCGAGGTCGCGCTGGCGAGCCCGCAACTGGTGGTGGCGCGCGATGCCTCGGGCCAGCTCAACCTGATGGCGCGCGATCCGGCCACCGGCCAGACCGAGAAGGTGGTCGCGGCCAAGCCGCCGGCACCGCCCGCTTCATCTGCCAGTGCCGCCAGCGGTGCCGCGGGCGTGGCGGCGCCCAAGCCCGTGCTCAAGGTCCAGGTCGACAAGGTCGCCCTCAGCGGCGGGCGCATCGGCTGGCGCGACGAGACCGTGCAGCCCGGCGCTTCCATCGACGTCACCGATCTGGGCCTCGACGTCACCGCCATCACCTGGCCGATGGAGAAGCCGGCCCAGTTCAGCGGCAGCACCGCGGTCGGCGGCGCCACGCTCAAGTTCAAGGGCAGCGGTACCGACAAGGCGGCCGACGTGCAGACCGAGGTCGAGGCGCTGCCGCTGTCGCTGGCCGCGCCGTACCTGGCCCACAGCCTCGAGCCCACGCTCGACGGCAAGCTCAGCGGCCAGATCGACATCGCCTGGGCCCCGCCGGACCTGCGTTTCAAGGCCAGGCGGGTGGCGGCCGACAACCTCGCGCTGACCCAGGCCAAGACCGCGCTCGCGAGCGTCGGCCGCTTCGAGCTGCTCGATACCGAGGTCGACATGGCGAAGCACACGCTGGCCGTGGGCACCTTCACCGCCACCAATCCCAAGCTCAGCATCGAGCGGGACAGCGAGAAGCGCTGGATGTTCGAGCGTTGGCTCAAGACGCCGGCCGGCGCGGGCGGCAAGCCCGAAGCCGAAGCCAAGGTGGCGGCACCCAAGCCGGCAGGCAGCGGCCCCGAATCGGCGCCGCCGGGCACCAACACCAGGCCCTGGGCACTCACGGTCGGCACGCTCGCGGTCGACAACGGCAGCTTCTCGTACGCCGACAAGGCCGGGGCCACGCCGGTCGCGGTCGAGATCACGGCCTTCAAGCTCAATGCCCAGAAGCTCGCCCCCGAAACCGCCACCAAGTCGCCGCTGCAGGTGTCGGGCCGCATCGGCTCGGGCCGCCGCGCCGACCCGGGCCGCTTCGACTACAAGGGCCACATCGTGCTCAAGCCGCTGGCCGCCGAAGGCCGGCTCGAGGTGGCTTCGTTCCCGGCCCATGCGTTCAAGGCCTATTACGCCGACGCGCTCAACGTCGACATCCGCCGGGCCTTCGTCAGCTACCGCGGCAGCGTGAACTACGCGAGCGCCCCGGCCGGCATGAGCGTGAAGCTCGCGGGCGACACGGCGCTCGACGACTTCCGCGCCAACAGCGTGTCGCTGACCCAGTCGCCGGGTTTCGACCGCAACGACAACCAGTTGCTGAGCTGGAAGACGCTGAGCCTGCGCGGCCTGCAGGTGGGCCTGGAGCCCAACGCGGCGCCCACGGTCGACGTGCGCGAGACCACGCTGACCGACTTCTTCGCCCGGGTCATCATCGACCCCAGCGGCCAGCTCAACCTGCTGAGCCTCACGAAGAAGGGCGAGGCCGAGTCCAAGGCCGCCGCCGCCACGACGGCCGAGACCCGTTCGCGCCGCAGCCTGGGCGGCACGACCACCACCACGCGCGGATCCGAGCGGCCCGCGGGCGGCGGCGCACCGGTGCCGGCCGAGCTGATGGTCGGCGGGCCTTCGACGCCGGCGGCACCGGCTTCCGCGCCCGCCGCGGTGGCCCAGGCCGCGCCCGCAGCACCGAGCGGCCCGGCGCCCGTCATCAACTTCGGCCCGATGAGCCTGGTCAACGGCAAGATCGACTTCACCGACCTGTTCGTCAAGCCCAACTACTCGGCCGACCTCAGCGAGCTGACCGGCAAGCTCAGTTCCTTCTCGTCCAATCCGCCGAACGGGCAGGGCGGCCGGCCGGCACTCGCCGAGCTCGAGCTGCGCGGCAAGGCGCAGCAGACCGCGGCGCTCGAGATCACCGGCAAGCTCAATCCGCTGGCCAAGCCGCTCGAGCTCGACATCACCGCGAAGATGCGCGACCTCGACCTCGCGCCGCTGTCGCCGTACTCGGTGCGCTACGCCGGCCACGGCATCGAGCGCGGCAAGATGAGCATGGACGTCAACTACAAGATCGCGCCCGACGGCCAGCTCACCGCCACCAACAAGCTGGTGCTCAACCAGCTGCAGTTCGGCGAGGAGGTCGCCGGCGCGCCCAACAGCCTGCCGGTCAAGCTCGCAGTGGCGCTGCTGGCCGACCGCAACGGCGTGATCGACGTGGACCTGCCGCTGCGCGGCTCGCTCAACGATCCGCAGTTCAGCATCGGGCCGCTGATCTTCAAGGCGGTGGTCAACCTGATCGTGAAGGCCGTCACCGCGCCGTTCAGCCTGCTGACCGGCGGCCTGGGCGGCGGCGGCAGCGGCGAGTCGAGCACCATCACTTTCGAGGCCGGCAGCTCGGTGCTGAGCGCCTCGGCCAAGGAGAGCCTCGACAAGGTCGTGAAGGCGCTGGTCGACCGGCCGACGCTCGAGATGACCGTGATCGGCACCTCCAGCCTCGAGAAGGAGCGCGATGCCTACCAGCGCCAGCGCGTGCGCCAGATGGCCCTGGCCGAAAAGCGCCGCGCCGCGGTGCGCGGCGGCCAGGCCGGCACCGACGTGCCGCCGGTCACCGACGCCGAGTACCCCGCGCTGCTGACCGCCGTCTACAAGCGCGCCGACATCACCAAGCCGCGCAACATGGTCGGCCTGGCCAAGGACCTGCCGCTCAAGGAGATGGAGAACCTGCTGCTCGCGAGCGTGCCGGTCGACGAGGAGTCGATGCGCCAGCTGGCGGTGGAGCGCGGGGCCGCCGTGCGCGACTATCTGCTCTCGCAGAAGCTGACGAGCGAGCGCCTGTTCCTCGGCGCGGTGCGCACCACGGCCAGCGGCGACGACTGGAAGCCGGGCGCCGAGCTCAAGCTCGCGATGCGCTGAGCGCCGGCGGGGCCCCGGGGCCCTTGGTTTTCTGCGGTGCATTGCTATATATGCAGGCACCGTTTTCCCCTGCGGCGCCCCCGGCCCCGGCGTCGTTTCGCCGCATCGCCGGGTCGCGCCGCAAGGTGGATTTCGACGGCGCGCGGCAAGTGGGTCAAAATGGCGGTCTGCGCCGGCCTCTGCCGGCGCCTTCGCTTTCTCTCTTCAGACAACGATCTCGCGCACGTGACCTCTAATTCTTCCAAGCCACACGACCTTCAGGCCCTCGATTCGCTGACCGGCGGCGCCTTCACCGCGCCGACTTCGGGCGAACGTGCCTCGCGCATCCGCGACTGGCTCGCGAGCAATCCGGCACCCGAGCAGATGCAGGAAGTCTTCAAGGAATTGAGCGGCCGCGACAAGGGCGCCGCCCGCCTGCTGCGCGAGAAACTCGACGAGCTCAAGCGCGCCAAGGGGCAGGAGGCCATCGCCGCCGAATGGGCGCAGAAGGCCGAGGGCCTGCTGGGCCAGTCCAAGCTCAACATCGCCGACGCGCTCGCCTGGCAGCGCGATGCCGCCAAGGCTGGCGCGCCGCTGTCGCGCGAGCCGCTGGCCGGCCTCAAGGCACGGCTGGCCGAGCGCATCAAGGGCATCGAGGACCTGCAGCACCGCGCCCAGGTCCACCGCGAGGCCGCCGTGCTGCTGGCGCAGCGCTTCGAGGTGCTGTCGACCAAGGGCTGGAAGGATGCGCAGGTCGCCGAGGAATCGCTGCGCACCGACGTGACGCACTGGCAGCAGCAGGCCGCCGACATCGCCGCCGACGCCAACTGGACCAGCCTCGACGCCAAGTTCGCGCCGCAGCTCGAAGCCTCGAAGGCACAGCTGCTCGTGGTGTCGGACGCCTTCCACAGCGCGCTGGCGCAGGCCATCGCCGCCGCGGCCGATGCCGCCGCGCCGCTGCCGCCGGTGCCCGTCTGGGCCGACGAACTGCGCGCCGCGCGCGGCGAGGCCGTCGCGCCCAAGGCCGCGGCACCCGCGCGCCCGCCGGCACCCAAGGTCGATCCCGCGGTGCGCGCCGCCGCGCAGGAGGCCGTGCAGGCCGCGCTGGCCAAGCTCGAGCAGGAAACCGCCGAAGGCCATGGCAAGGCCAGCGCCGGCGCCGCCGCCGCGCTGCGCGCGGTGCTGAAGGAACACGGCAAGCTGGTCGAGGCCCCGCTCGAGGCGCGCGTGCATGCCGCGCTGGTGGCGGCCGGCGAGCTCGAAGGCTGGCAGCGCTGGAGCGCCGACAAGGTGCGCGAGGACCTTGTCGCCAAGGCCGAGGGCCTGCTCAAGCGCCCCGAAGGCCAGGCCCTGGGCGGCCGCAAGATGCAGGAAACCCTGCGCACCCTGCGCGACCAGTGGAAGCAGGCCGACCAGGGCGGCGTGCCGAACCATGCGCTGTGGAAGCGCTTCGACGAAGCCTGCAACGAGGCCCACAAGGTGGTCGAGGCCTGGCTCGAGAAGGTGCGCGCCGACGCGGCCGAGCATCGCGCGCTGCGCGTGGCCCTGATCGAGGAGGTCAAGGCCTGGGCCGCCGAACACGCGGGCGCCACCGACCTGAAGGCGCACAACCGCGCGCTGCACCAGTTCGCCGACCGCTGGCGCGACGCCGGCCACGTGGGCGAGAAGGTGTTCGCCGAGCTGCAGCCGCAGTGGAACGAGGCCTTCGGCGCCGCGCGCGCGCCGTTCGAGACCGCCCAGAAGGCCAGCATCGAACGCCGCCAGGCCATGATCGCCGAAGCCACGGAACTGGGTGCCCAGCCCGTGCTGCGCATCGACGCCGTCAAGGCGCTGCAGCAGCGCTGGCAGGCCGAGGCGCAGGGCGTGCCGCTCGACCGCCGCCAGGAACAGAAGCTCTGGGATGCCTTCCGCGCGCCCATCGACGAAGCCTTCAACCGCAAGTCGGCCGAGCGCGAGAAGGCGTCCGCCGCGATGAGCGAACGCGATCGCCACGTGCTCAACGCCTCGAAGGCGCTGGACGCGGCCAATGCCAGCGGCGACGCGCAGAAGATCCGCGCCGCCATCGCCCAGCTCGAAGCCGCGCTGCGCGGCGAGGTGCCGCCTCCGGCACCGGCGCCGCAACGGGCCGCATCGGGCGACGGCCCGGCGGTCGGCGCGACCGAGGTGGCTGGACCGGACCAGGCGGCCGCCGAATTCGGCGAGAGCGCCGAGCAGGCGCCGTCGCCCCGCGATGCCGAGGCTTCGCCCGCGGCCGTGCCGGCCCATGAATCCGCCGCCGCGCCCGACCTGGTGGCTCCGGCCGACGGTGCCGACGCCTCGGCGCGTGCCGACAGCGCGGCGCACGATGCCGGCGAAGCCGCCGCGGCCGAACCCCCGGCGCCGGCCGCGCCGCCCAAGCCCGCGCCCCGTCCGGTGGTGGCCGTGCGCGGCGACGACCGTCCGGGCAACCGCAAGTCCGAACCCGCGGCACCCGCGGCCCGTGGCGGTGGCCGCTTCGGCGACCGGCGCGGACCCGGCGGTCCCGGCGGCCCTGGCCGTCCGGGCGGCGACCGTGGCGGTCCGCGCCCCGATGGCCGTGGCGATCGCGGCGACCGTGGCGCACCGGGCGGCCGCTTCGGCGACTACCCGCCGCGCGAGGACCGTGGTCCTCGCCTGGGCGACACCGCCTTCCGTGCCCAGCGCGAGGCGCTCGAGCGTGCCGACATGGCACTGCGCAAGCTGGCGGCCCAGGCCCACGGCGAAGCGCTGACCCAGGTGCTCGGCGCCTGGGAGCAGCGCGATGCCGCGCGCCTGCCGAGCGTGCAGGAACTCGGCCGCGCGGTCACGCCCGCGGTGCGCAGCAGCTGGTCGCAGGCGATCGGCGCTTCGCCGGCCGCGCGTGCCGACGAGGCCGCCGAAGCGCTGCTGCGCCTCGAGATGGCTGCCGAAGTGCCCACGCCCGCCGAGCAGCTCGAAGCGCGCCGTGCGCTGCAGCTCAAGCTGCTGACCAAGCGCGGCGATCCGGCGCCGGCCCAGACCTGGGGCCAGGATGCCGGCAAGGTGCTGGCCGCTGCGCACGACGCGACCAGCGCGCGGCGCCTGCAGAACGCGTTGAAGGCGCTGCTGCGCAAGTAAGCGGCCGACGCGCCGCCGCGGGCCCGGGCGCCCGTGGCGAGCCCGGCATTCCTCGGGCCGCTTCGTGCGGCCCTTCCTTTTTCCGACTTCCGACGATCGCCGCATGGCCTCCACTCCTGACGCACCTCCCGTACTGATCGCCGGTGGCGGCATCGGCGGTCTTTCGCTCGCGCTGAGCCTGCACCAGATCGGCGTGCCCTGCCGCGTGTTCGAGGCGGTGCCCGCGCTGCAGCCGCTGGGCGTGGGCATCAACCTGCAGCCCAACGCGGTGCGCGAACTGCACGAGCTCGGCATCGGCAACGACCTGCTCGACCGCATCGGCATCCAGGCGCGCGAATGGGCGCTGGTCGGGCGCAATGGCAACGAGGTCTATGCCGAGCCGCGCGGACTGCGCGCGGGCTACCGTTGGCCGCAGTACTCGCTGCATCGCGGCGAGCTGCAGATGCTGCTGTATCGCACGGCGCTCGAGCGGCTCGGGCCGGATGCGATCCAGCTCGGCCAGCGGGTCACGGGCTATCGCAACGGCGAGCAGGGCGTGACCGCGCTGGTCGAGTCGCGCGACGGCCAGCGCAGCGAGGTCGAGGGCCGCCTGCTGGTGGCGGCCGACGGCCTGCATTCGGCGGTGCGCGCGCAGATGCATCCGCAGCAGCCGCCGATCCAGTGGGGCGGCGCCATCATGTGGCGTGGCACCACGCCGGGCGTGCCGGTGCGCAGCGGCGCGTCCTTCGTCGGCGTCGGCTCGCTGCGGCATCGCGTGGTGCTCTATCCGATCTCGCCGCCCGATCCTGCCACGGGCCTGGCCACCATCAACTGGATCGCCGAGATCACGGTCGACAACGCCGAAGGCTGGACGCAGGGCGACTGGAACCGGCGCGTCGAACTGAGCGACTTCGCCCACCACTTCGAGGGCTGGGACTTCGGCTGGCTCGACGTGCCCTCGATGCTGCGCGGTGCGAAGGAGGTCTTCGAGTACCCGATGATCGACCGCGACCCGGTGCCGACCTGGGTCGACGGCCATGTCGCGCTGCTCGGCGACGCCGCGCACGTGATGTACCCGGTGGGTTCCAACGGCGCGAGCCAGGCCATCGTCGATGCGCGCGTGCTCGGCGCCTCCATGCTCTCGCACGGCGTGACGCCGGCCGCGCTGCGCGCCTACGACGAGCGCCTGTGCGCCGACATCTCGGCGCTGGTGCTGCGCAACCGCGGAGCCGGTCCGTTCGGCCTGCTGGGCCTGGTCGACGAGCGCTGCGGCGGCGTGTTCGACGACATCGAGCAGGTCATTCCGGCGGCCGAGCGCGAAGCCTACATGGCGCGCTACAAGGCCGCGGCCGGCTTCGCGATCGAGACCCTCAACGCGGCGCCGTCGACGATCACGCCGGGCGCGAGGATCGCCGCCTAGCCTCGGCTCGGCGGCGGGCCGAAGAAGCGGTCGAACAGTTCGAGCACGCCCGGAAAGTCGCGCCCGAAGTTCGCGCGGTTCACGAAGTAGGCCTCGCAGGCCACCGCGAAGAATTCGCCGATCGAGGTCGCGCCATAGTCGTCGAGCCAGGGCGGCTCGGCGCCGAAGCGCTCGGCCATGATGGTCTGCTCGCGGAAGGCCTCGTAGGCGGGCTGCAGCACGCCGAGCCAGGCCGCGCGCGCCTCGCGCGCATTGCGGCTGCCAGCGAAGCCCGGCGGCAGCGGCGGGCAGCCGTCGGCATCGCCGCCGCGCATGTCGATCTTGTGGGCGAACTCGTGGATCACCACGTTGTAGCCGCCCTCGCTGGTGGCGCCGCTGGCGAGCACGTCCTGCCAGCTCAGCATCACCGGACCGTGGTCCATGGCCTCGCCGGCCACGACTTCCTCGTATTCGTGGACCACCGAGGCCTCGTCGACCACCTTGCGCTGGGCGACCACCTCGGAGGGATGCACCACGATGCCGACGAAATCGTCGTACCAGACCAGGCCGCCGCGCAGGTGCAGCACCGGCAGCACGGCCTGCGCCGCGATCGCGAGCGCGACCTCATCGGTGATGACGAAGCCCTGGGCACCATGGAACTGCTTGTCGCGCAGGAACTGCGCCGTGAGCACGCGCAGCCGCTCGACGTCGGCGGCCGGGCGCTCGGCCAGGAAGGCATAGCGCGCGAGCGTGGCCTGCCAGGCGGCTTCGGGAATCGGGGGCAGGGCGCGCGGATGGCGCAGGCGGCGCAGCCAGTCGAGCATCGCGTGGGGTGTGTCTAGCGCAGATCGACGCGCTGGGCGCCCGCCGGGGACAGGCACAGCAGCTGCGCGCGGGGCGGATGCGCGGCGGCATCCCAGTCGCTGAGCACGAGGCGGCGCAGGCCGTTGCCGAGGTCGTGGTCGGCCGGGCGGTGCGTGTGGCCGTGGATCAGCGTGCGTGCGTTGCCACGCGCGAGCCAGTCGCGCGCCGCATCGGCATCGACGTCGGCCCAGACCACCGAGGGATCGCGCTTGCGGTCCTCGCTTTGCACGCGCATCGCGCGCGCGAGGGCGCGGCGCTCGGCGAGCGGGCGCGCGAGAAAGGCCGATTGCCACTCGGGCGTGCGCACCTGGGCGCGAAAGCGCAGGTAGTCGGTGTCGTCCAGGCACAGCGCGTCGCCATGGCTCAGCAGCCAGCGTTCGCCGTGCAGCACCAGCACCGTGGGATCGTCGAGCAGCGTGAGACCGCTTCGGGCCGCGAGCGCGGCGCCGACGAGGAAGTCGCGGTTGCCGTGCATGAAGAACACCGGCAGCCGCGCGGCCGTGCGGCGCAGCAGCTCGGCGCACTGGGCCTCGAAGCCCGGCTCGTCGGCCGCGTCGTCGCCGACCCAGACTTCGAACAGGTCGCCGAGGATCACCAGCGCGTCGGCCGGCGTGGTCTCGAGATAGCCGCGCCAGGCCTCGAAGGTGGCGGGCTCGCCGGCCTGCAGGTGCAGGTCGGAGATCAGGTCGACGGTGCGCCAGGAGGCAGGCGCCACCAGTTCCGCGAAGGCCGCGGGTGCAGTGGCTGCCATGCTCATGCCGCCGCCGGCCCTGTCGTCATTCGCCGACGACGACGGCCTTCTCGATCACGACGTCCTCGAGCGGCACGTCGTCATGGAAGCCCTTGCGGCCGGTCTTCACGGCCTTGATCTTGTCGACCACCTCGGTGCCCTTGACCACCTTGCCGAACACGGCGTAGCCCCAGCCCTGGGCCGAGGGGGCGGTGTGGTTGAGGAAGCCGTTGTCGGCCACGTTGATGAAGAACTGGGCGGTGGCCGAGTGCGGCGCGCTGGTGCGGGCCATCGCCACGGTATAGACCGCGTTCTTCAGGCCGTTGTTGGCCTCGTTCTCGATCTCCGCGCCGGTGGGCTTCTGCTTCATGCCGGGCTCGAAGCCGCCGCCTTGAACCATGAAGCCGGGGATCACGCGGTGGAACACCGTGTTGTCGTAGTGGCCCTTCTTCACGTACTCGATGAAGTTGGCGGTCGACTTCGGCGCCTTCTCGGCGTCGAGTTCGAGCGTGATCACGCCGAGGTTTTGGATGTGCAGGTCGACTTGGGGATTGCTCATGCTGGATGCTCCTTGAAAGGGGTGGGGCTGGCTTACTTCGCCAGGGTGGCGGACTGGATCACGACCGGCGTGACCGGCACGTTCTGCATGCCGTTCTTGTTCCCGGTGGCGACGCCGCGGATCTTGTCGACCACGTCGGTGCCCGCCACCACCTTGCCGAACACCGTGTAGCCGTAGCCGTCGGGGTTGGGGGCGTTGAGCGAGTCGTTGTTCTTCACGTTGATGAAGAACTGCGAGGTGGCCGAGTTCGGGTTGCCGGTGCGCGCCATGGCGATCGTGTACTTGTCGTTCTTCAGGCCGTTGCTCGCCTCGAGCGGGATCGGCGCGCGCGTGGGCTTCTGCTGCAGGTCGGCCGTGAAGCCGCCGCCCTGGATCATGAAGCCGTCGATCACGCGGTGGAACACGGTGCCGTCGTAGTGCTTGTCCTTGACGTACTGCAGGAAGTTCTCGACCGTCTTCGGCGCCTTTGCCGCGTCGAGCTCGACCACGATGTCGCCGGCCGAGGTCGCGAGCTTCACGCGCTGCTGTGCCTGGGCATGGCCCGCGGCGGCGAAGGCGAGGGTGGCCGCGAACACGAGGGCGCCGCGGCGGCTGAAACGGGAGAGGGCTTGGATCGTCAAGGAAAGAGCTCCGTGTCCGAGGGATGAAAAGGATGAAGGCTGGCCGTGGGAGCGCGAGCCTGCGAAAAACGTTCCGGCGCGAGGCCGCGTTTCGACGGCGGCTCGCGTCGCCTACTTGCTGGTGCGGCCCACCGGCTTGCGCACCACGGGCGCGGCGCCGGGCAGCGCGGCCGCGTCGGCTTCGGCCTTCGGCGTGAAGATCTGGCGGATCAGTTCGAGCTTCGGCGCGACGCTGGTGTTGGTGGTCGCGAAGCGCTGCGCCTTGGTGTAGGACTGGGCGGCGAGGCGCGCATACACGTCGCCGAGGTTCTCCTCGGCCGTGGCGTAGTTGGGGTTGAGCTTGAGCGCGGTCTCGAGCGCATCGCGCGCCTTGTCGAACTGGCTCTGCGAGGCATAGAGCGCCGCGAGGTTGTTGTAGGGCTCGGGCAGTTCGGGGAAGTCCTGCGTGAGCTGGGTGAAGGTCTTGACGGCCTCGTCCTTCTTGCCCTGCTCGGTGAGGATCACGCCGCGCAGGAAGCGCATCTGCGGATCGCGCGGCTTGCCGGCGATGTAGGTGTCGGCCTTGGCCAGCGCCTCGTTCGATTTGCCCTGGCGCAGCAGCAGGTTGACGTCGTCGTAGTCGTTGGCCTGGGCCGCGGAGGCCCACAGGCCGAACAGCAGGGCGATGGCGATCGAAAGTCTGGGAAACACGGCGTTCTTCATGAAGCCTCTGCAAAAGTGCGGCACGAATGCCGCGGAATTGGGGGCGGGGTGGAGCCGGGTCGGGAGCAAGCCTTGCGCTGCGCAAGGGCTCGAAAACACCCGGAAGAAGACTCGGCGGCAGCCGTTTATACTGCCCGGCATTGTAGCCGAGGGCCCCTGTCCAGCCGCCTCGTCGCCACAGCCCCATCACCCCTGAAAACACCGTCGTTCGCCCGCATCGCACGAGCGCGACACGACGCTTTCCGAATCTCATGAGTCTGCGCATCTACAACACGCTTTCGCGTGAACTGGAGGAGTTCTCCCCTTTGCTGCCCGGTCAGGTGCGCATGTACGTCTGCGGCATGACGGTCTACGACTTCTGCCACCTGGGCCATGCGCGCTCGATGATCGCCTTCGACGTGGTGCAGCGCTGGCTCAAGACCAGCGGCTTCGCCGTGACCTACGTGCGCAACATCACCGACATCGACGACAAGATCATCCGCCGCGCGGTCGAGAATGGCGAGAGCATCCGTTCGCTGACCGACCGCATGATCGACGCGCTGCACGAGGATGCCGATGCGCTGGGCATCGAGCGCCCCACGCACGAGCCGCGCGCCACCGAGTTCATTCCGCAGATGCTGTCGATGATCGGCACGCTCGAGCGGAAGGGCCTGGCCTATCGCGCGCCCAACGGCGACGTGAACTACGCGGTGCGCAAGTTTCCCGGCTACGGCAAGCTCAGCGGCAAGTCGCTCGACGAGCTGCATGCGGGCGAGCGCGTGGCCGTGCTCGACGGCAAGGACGATCCGCTCGACCCGGTGCTCTGGAAGAGCGCCAAGCCCAGCGAGCCCGACGAGGTGAAGTGGGCCAGCGAGTTCGGGCCCGGCCGCCCGGGCTGGCACATCGAGTGCTCGGCCATGGCCTGCGACCTGCTGGGCGAACGCTTCGACATCCACGGCGGCGGCGCCGACTTGCAGTTCCCGCACCACGAGAACGAGATCGCGCAATCCGAGGGCGCGACCGGCCAGGCGCCGTTCGCGCGCACCTGGATGCACAACGGCTTCATCAACGTCGACGACGAGAAGATGTCCAAGAGCCTGGGCAACTTCTTCCTGATCCGCGACGTGCTCGAGAAGTACGACGCCGAGACCATCCGCTTCTTCGTCGCGCGCACGCACTACCGCAGCCCGCTGAACTACAGCAACGTGCATCTCGACGATGCACGCAACTCGCTCAAGCGCCTCTACACCGCGCTCGACGCGGTGGCGCCCGCGAACGTGGCGATCGACTGGAGGCAACCGCACGCGGCGCGCTTCAAGGCCGCGATGGACGAGGACTTCGGCACGCCCGAGGCGATCGCCGTGCTGTTCGAGCTCGCGGGCGAGGTCAACCGCACGCGCTCGGCCGAGGTCGCGGGCCTGCTCAAGGCGCTGGGCGGCGTGCTCGGCCTGCTGCAGGGCAGCCCGCAGGCCTTCCTGCAGGCGGGCAGCGCGCTTGACGACGCGGCCATCCAGGTGCTGATCGCACAGCGTGCCGATGCCAAGGCCGCGAAGAACTTCGCCGAGGCCGACCGCATCCGCAAGGAGCTGCTCGACCAGGGCATCGTGCTCAAGGACTCGCCCACCGGCACCACCTGGGCCGTTGCCCAGTGAACGGAACAACCAATCCCATGCCCACCCTGCCCAAGACGAGCGTCGAGATCATCACGCCGGACTATTGGGAGGAGGCCTGCAGGCATCTGTCCAAGAAGGACCGCGTGATGAAGCGGTTGATTCCGCAGTTCGGCGATGCCTGCCTCGAATCGCATGGCGACGCCTTCGTCACGCTGGCGCGCAGCATCGTCGGGCAGCAGATCTCGGTGAAGGCCGCGCAGTCGGTCTGGGACCGCTTCGCCGCGCTGCCGCGCAAGCTCACGCCGCGCAACGTGCTCAAGCTCAAGGTCGACGACATGCGCGCGGCCGGCCTGTCGGTGCGCAAGATCGACTACCTGGTCGACCTCGCGCTGCATTTCGACTCGGGCAAGGTGCACGTCGATGCCTGGAAGGACATGGCCGACGAGCTGATCATCGAAGAGCTCGTCGCCATCCGCGGCATCGGGCGCTGGACCGCCGAGATGTTCCTGATCTTCCACCTGATGCGGCCCAACGTGCTGCCCGTGGACGACCTGGGGCTGCTCAACGGCATCAGCGTCAACTATTTTTCGGGCGACCCCGTCAGCCGCAGCGATGCCCGCGACGTGGCCGTGGCCTGGGCCCCGTATTGCAGCGTGGCGACTTGGTATATTTGGCGCTCTCTCGACCCGGCGCCGGTCGTCGCATACTGAAAAACAGGAGAAGACGTTGGCGAAACGAACCTTCCTAGACTTCGAGCAACCCATCGCGGAGCTCGAAACCAAGATCGAAGAATTGCGCTATGTGCAGACCGAATCCGCGGTCGACATCTCGGAAGAAATCGATCAGCTCGGCAAAAAGAGCCAGCAACTCACCAAGGACATCTACAGCGACCTGACGCCCTGGCAGATCACCAAGATCGCACGGCATCCGGAACGCCCCTACACGCTCGACTACGTCCACGAGATCTTCACCGATTTCGTCGAACTGCACGGCGACCGCCACTTCTCGGACGACCTCTCGATCGTCGGCGGCCTCGCGCGCTTCAACGGCACGCCCTGCATGGTGCTCGGCCACCAGAAGGGCCGCGACACCAAGGAGCGCACCGCGCGCAACTTCGGCATGAGCAAGCCCGAGGGCTACCGCAAGGCGCTGCGCCTCATGAAGACGGCCGAGAAGTTCAAGCTGCCGGTCTTCACCTTCGTCGACACGCCCGGTGCCTATCCCGGCATCGACGCCGAGGAGCGTGGCCAGTCCGAGGCCATCGGCCGCAACATCTTCGAGATGGCGCAGCTCGAGGTGCCGATCATCGTGACCATCATCGGCGAGGGCGGCTCCGGCGGCGCGCTGGCGATCTCGGTCGGCGACCAGGTGCTGATGCTGCAGTACTCCGTGTATTCGGTGATCAGCCCCGAAGGCTGCGCCTCGATCCTCTGGAAGACCAGCGAGAAGGCGCAGGAAGCCGCCGACGCGCTCGGCATCACCGCGCACCGCCTCAAGGCCCTGGGCCTGGTCGACAAGATCGTGAGCGAGCCGGTGGGCGGCGCGCACCGCGACCATCGCCAGATGGCCGCCTTCCTCAAGCGCGCGCTCAACGATGCGTTCCGCCAGGTCAGCGACCTGAAGCCGCGCGAACTGCTCGACCGCCGCTACGAGCGCCTGCAAAGCTACGGCCGCTTCACCGACACCAAGGCCGACGCCGGCCGCTGAGCCCGCTGGCGCAGCTTTCATGATCGCCGCCTTCGAACGGGCCCTGGCCGCGTTCGAGCCGGCGCATCTGCCGCTGGCCGTGGGCTTCAGCGGCGGGGCCGATTCCACCGCACTGCTGGCGGCCTGCGCCGCGCGCTGGCCGGGCCAGGTGCGTGCCTTGCACGTGCATCACGGCCTGCAGTCGGCGGCCGACGATTTCGAACGCCATTGCCGCGCGGTCTGCGAGCGGCTCGGCGTGCCCGCGAGCGTGCGGCGCGTCGATGCGCGCCATGCCGCCGGCGACAGCCCCGAGGACGCGGCGCGGCGCGCGCGCTACGAGGCCCTGGCCGCGATGGCGAGCGAGCAGGGGGTGCGCGCCATCGCGCTGGGCCATCACGCCGACGACCAGGTCGAGACCCTGCTGCTGGCGCTGTCGCGCGGCGCGGGGCTGCCGGGTCTTTCGGCCATGCCCGCGCATGCGCTGCGCGGCGGCATCGACTTCCATCGGCCGCTGCTCGCGGTGCCTGGCAGCGAGATCCGCGCGTGGCTCGAGGCCACCGGGCTGTCGTGGATCGAGGATCCGACGAACACCGACGCGCGCTTCACGCGCAACCGCATCCGCGCCGTGCTGCTGCCCGCGCTGGCCGAGGCCTTCCCGCAGTTCCGCGGCACCTTCGCGCGCAGCGCCGGCCATGCGGCGCAGGCGCAGCAACTGCTCGACGAGGTCGCGGCGCAGGATCTGGAGACCGTCGGCGAGCCGCCGCGGATCGCCGCGCTGCAGGCGTTGTCGCGTGCCCGGCAGGCCAACGTATTGCGCCATTGGCTCGCGCGCGTGCACGGTCGCGCACCGAGCGCGGCGCAGCTCGACCAGTGGCTCGACCAGGTCCGCGCCTGCACCACGCGCGGCCACCGGATCCACCTCAAGGTGGCCGACGGTTTCGCCGAACGCAGGGGGGATCGGCTGCATTGGTACAATGCCCCGCCCTCGCCACCAGCCTCGCGCTGACAGCCTGCGGGGCGCCGCCTTCGCCGCATGCGCCGCATATGGTTGAAGCGCGGGATTTTTCTTCTCTCAGAATTCACCCATGGCATTGATCGTTCACAAATACGGCGGCACGTCGATGGGCTCGACCGAGCGCATCCGCAATGTCGCCAAGCGCGTCGCCAAGTGGGCGCGCGCCGGCCACCAGATGATCGTGGTCCCGAGTGCCATGAGCGGCGAAACCAATCGCCTGCTCGGCCTGGCGAAAGAGCTCGCGCCCAGCAAACCGGCCGAGGCGCACAACCGCGAGCTCGACATGCTCGCCTCCACGGGCGAGCAGGCCTCGTCGGCGCTGCTGGCGATCGCGCTGCAGGCCGAGGGCGTGGAGGCCGTGAGCTACGCGGGCTGGCAGGTGTCGGTGCGCACCGACAGCTCCTACACCAAGGCCCGCATCGAGAGCATCGACGATGCCCGCGTGCGCGCCGACCTCGCGGTCGGCCGCGTGGTCGTCATCACCGGCTTCCAGGGCGTGGACGATGCCGGCAACATCACGACGCTGGGCCGCGGCGGCAGCGACACCTCGGCGGTGGCGATCGCGGCCGCGATGAAGGCCAACGAGTGCCTGATCTACACCGACGTCGACGGCGTCTACACCACCGACCCGCGCGTCGAGCCCGATGCGCGCCGCCTCTCGACCGTGAGCTTCGAGGAGATGCTCGAGATGGCGAGCCTGGGCTCCAAGGTGCTGCAGATCCGCTCGGTGGAATTCGCCGGCAAGTACAAGGTGCCGCTGCGCGTGCTGTCCAGCTTCACGCCCTGGGACATCGACATCAATGAAGAGGCCAAGTCCGGCACGCTGATCACTTTCGAGGAAGACGAAAACATGGAACAAGCCGTCGTATCCGGCATCGCTTTCAACCGCGACGAAGCCAAGATCTCGGTGCTCGGCGTGCCCGACAAGCCGGGCATCGCGTATCACATCCTCGGTGCGGTGGCCGACGCCAACATCGAGGTCGACGTGATCATCCAGAACCTCAGCAAGGACGGGAAGACCGACTTCAGCTTCACGGTGCACCGCAACGAGTACGCGCGCACCGTCGACCTGCTGCAGGCCAAGGTCATGCCTTCGCTGGGCGCGACCGAGATCGTCGGCGACACCAAGATCTGCAAGGTCAGCATCGTGGGCATCGGCATGCGCAGCCACGTGGGCGTGGCGAGCAAGATGTTCCGCGTGCTGAGCGAAGAGGGCATCAACATCCAGATGATTTCGACCAGCGAGATCAAGACCTCGGTCGTGATCGACGAAAAATATATGGAGTTGGCGGTGCGCGCGTTGCACAAAGCCTTCGATCTGGACCAACCGGCCGCCTGAGTGATGGCATAATCTCGGCTTCTTTCAGGAACTGTGACCGAGTGGCCGAAGGTGCTCCCCTGCTAAGGGAGTATGGGGTGTAGAGCCTCATCGAGGGTTCGAATCCCTCCGGTTCCGCCAAGACCCGTGCCGAGGACGCAAGTCCAAGGACGGAAAAGCCCAGAAGCATCGCTGCTTCTGGGCTTTTTTCTTGGCCGCTCGGAATGCGCTCTGGGTGGCGCTTCCTTCTTTTCGTTCCTTCGCGGCCTGACAGCATGGCGGCGGCATTGCATGGCCGCCCGATCGTTTCGCCTACTGCCCGTGCACCGACACCTGCGACTCGGGCATGGCAGGCACGCCCGCCGGCATCGTGTCCACCAGCCGCACTTCCAGCGGATCGCAGGGCGCGCCGTTCTGGCGGCCGTCGAAGCGCACGCGGATGTGCGAATGGGTCGCGCCGGTGATGGTGCCCAGGCGTCCATCGCAGAACACGCGGCTGCCGCGCTGGAACTGCAGGCCGAAACGGTCGTTGATCTCCTTGAAGCTCATCAGTACCTCCTGTTGTCGATGGGCTGGAGCGATGGTCGGGTGATTTAACAAAGGTTGCCGTCAGTTACCTGATGTCTTTGGTTGTAGGCGGAGTCGTGCGCGTCACGAAGGTCAAAACCTTAGCGTCGCGCGGTCAAGCCTTGTGAACTGCGTCGGCCTGAAAGCCATCGACGACGGCAATGAGGACGTGAAACCGTGAACTGTGAATCCGCAAGCGTGTGTTATTCACAAACCGTCCATGCAAAACGTAACTCGATTCTTCCTACCCATGCAGGGAGGAATTAACTTACGTAACTCGTCACACAAAAAAGGTACAGGGAGTGACAAACACATTGCAGGACAGCTTCGCCTGTCGCGTCAGCATGCCCATCGCCACGGCCGAGGAGCGATGTTTCCGCTACGTGCCGGCGGTTGCCATCTTTCGCCGGATTCCGCCGGAAATGCTCGATACCTGGCTGATGCCCGACGGAAAAGCCCGCGGCGACCGCGAGCTCGCGAGCGAGGTGCTGATCGAGGTGCGGCATGCGGGCGACGACAGCGGCGCCACGCCGCAGCGTTTCGATCTGTCGGAGGTGCTCGAGGTCGGGCGGGCCGCATCGCTGTTCGTCTCGACCTTTCTCTCGAGCCTGCCGCGGCCCTGAGCCGGAACGACAGCGGGCAGGCTGGCCCAAATCCAGTCGAAACATTGCCGAATTGCCAGCAAATCATTTCTGCTTTTGCGCAGAAAACGTGATTTTGTTCCGGCAAGAATGTTAACTTTTGTTGTCGATTTCGAGCCTGAGTCCTAAGATGGAGCGCACATGCACGCTCCCTCCCTCGTTCTCGAACTGCCGGATCACTGGACCGGCGCCTTCGAACCCACGATGAATGCCGACGGCTCCTGCGCCGGCGTGGCCGAGATCTTCCTGGACGGCGTTCCACGCTGCGCCCTGGTGATTTCCGAGCAGCCGACCTGGGACATCGCCTTCCAGCGCGCCCAGGCCAAGGCGGTCCAGTTCGTGCGCGCCTGGAACTGCAGCGCCGACTGAATCAGTCCGCCTTCGCGCCGGTCAGCTTCACCGCGTCGCCCCAGAACGCCATCTCGCTGCGGATGAAGGCCGCGAACTCCTCGGGCGTCCCGCCCTGCGGTTCGCTCGCGTTGTCGCGCATCGCCTGACGCACCTCCTCGGTCTGCAGCGCCTTGTTCGCGGCCTCGTTGAGCCTGCGGATCACCTCGCGCGGCGTATGGGCCGGCGCCACCAGGCCGCCCCACGAATAGATGCCGAAGCCCGGCAGGCCCGACTCGGCGATGGTCGGCACCTCGGGCAGCACCGCCGAGCGCGCCGTGGCCGCCACCGCGATCGGCCGCACCTTGCCGGCCCTGATCAGCGACTGCGAGGAGGAGATGTTGTCGAACATCACCTGCACGTCGCCCGACATCAGGTTCGACAGCGCGGGCCCGCTGCCCTTGTACGGCACGTGCAGCAGCTCGACCTGCGCGCGATGGGCGAACAGCGCGGTGGTCAGGTGGAAGGTGCTGCCCGGCCCGGCGCTCGCATAGGCCACGCGCCCGGGCCTGGCCCTGGCCTGCGCGATCAGCTCGCCGACGGTCTTCGCGGGAAAGTCGTTGTTCGCGATCAGCACCATGGTGGTCTTGCCCACGCGCATGATCGGCGCGAAGTCCTTCACCGGGTCGTAGGGCAGGCGCGCGAACAGGTTCGGGTTGATGCCGTGCACCGTGCTCGTGGTGTACATGATCGTGTAGCCGTCGGCCGGCGCGCGCGCGACGAACTCGGCGCCGATGTTGCCCGAGGCACCGGGCTTGTTCTCGACCACCACCGGCTGGCCGAGGATCCTGCCCATCTGGTTGGCGAGCAGCCGTGCCGTGATGTCGGTGGCGCCGCCGGGCGTGAAGCCGGCCACCAGCTTGATCGGGCGCGTGGGGAAGCTGTCGGCCTGGGCGCTGGCCGGCAGCGGGAGCGCCGCCGCCAGCAGGGCCAGGAGCGCGCCGCGGCGCGAGGCGTCTGCGTTCATGAGGAGGTCTCCCCGCTCAGGCGCGGGCCACGCCCACGCCCAGCCCGCCGTCGACCATCAGCGCGTGCGCGTTGACGTAGCTCGATTCGTTCGAGATCAGGTAGAGGCAGCCGTAGGCCACCTCCCAGCCCGTGCCCTGGCGGCCGAAGGGCACGGCCGCCGCGCGGCCCGGCCGCCGGCGCGAGGCGTCGCGGCCCATGGGCGTGTCCATCAGGCCCGGCAGCAGCGCATTGCAGCGGATGCCGCGCGGCTCGCCAGCCACCGCGATGGCGCGCGCCAGCGCCACCTGCGCGGCCTTCGAGGATTCGTAGGCCGGGTTGCGCCCGCTGTTGCGCACCGCGGCCAGCGAGGACATCAGCACGATGGCCGAGCCCGGCGCCATGAGCTCGAGCGCCGCCTGGCTGAACAGCATGTGGCTGCGCACGTTGACGGCGTACTCCTCGTCCCAGTCGGCCGCCGTCTGGCGGTCCAGCGGCAGGGCGCGCGAGATGCCGACGTTGAGCACCAGCCCGTCGAGCCCGCCCAGGCGCTCGGCGCAGCGCCGCACCAGCGGCGCGATGGCCGCGGCATCGCGCACGTCGGCGACCTCGGCGAAGGCCCGGCCGCCCTCGCGCTCGACCAGCGCGCAGGTCTGCTCGACCGCGGGCCGCGACATGTCGACGCAGGCCAGGCTCGCGCCCTCGCGCGCGAACAGCAGCGAGATCGCGCGGCCGTTGCCCACGGGCGGCTGTTCCTCGGGGATGTCGCGCTGGCCGGCGCCGATCACGAGCACGCGGCGGCCCTGCAGGCGGCCGCGGCCCGGCGAGCGGCCCAGCGTTTCGTCGTGCATCTGGAGGCCGGGGTCGAGTTCCTGGGGAGCGAGGTTCATGGTGCTGAAGGAAGAAGTTGTTCGGGGAAAGGGCGGGAAGGGCGGCCGTTCACTCGACCGTGCCGGGCGGCTCGATGTCGACCTCGAAGTTCTCGAGGAAGCGGCTCACCAGCATGTAGAAGCCGATCACCAGCGTGAGCTCGGCGACTCCGCCGGGCGTGAGCCGTTCGCACAGCGCCTCGAACATCGCGTCGGGCGCCTTCACGTGCAGCAGCACCTGGTCGGTGTAGGCCAGCACCATGCGTTCGGTCTCGTCGAGCGCGGCGGTGTCGGCGCCTTTCTCGAGCGCGGCGATCTTGTCCTCGGCCAGGCCGACGCGGCGCGCCACGCGCTTGTGCTGGTGCACCTCGTAGCTCGCGCCACTGAGGATGCCCACGCGCAGGATCGCGATCTCGCGCAGCTTCGCGTCGATCCGGTTGTCGCGCAGGATCGCGCCGCCCAGCGCGAGGAAGCCCTCGGCCGCCTTGCCCGCGTGCGGCAGCATGCGGTAGAGGTTGAGCGGCGGGCGCGAGGCGATCAGCCGGGTGTAGGAGTCGGGTGCCTGCGCGAGGTCGAAGTAGGGGATGCGGGCCATGGTGTGTCCGTTGGTGGTTGGAGGAATGGAGCGGCTCAGCGGTCGAGCCAGATCGCGCGCGTGCGGATCACGCTGTTGAGCATCGGCGGCACGTCCCGGACCTTGGGGCTCGCCACCGCGTAATAGGTGACGCGGATCGGGATCAGCTGGAACGCCTCGTCTGACACGATCTGCGCGACCTCGCAGTACATGGCCTTGCGCTTGCCCTTGTCGGTCTCGGCGCGCGCCTTGGCGAGGATCGCGTCGACCTTCGCGGTGTCGTGGCGGCTCACGGGCGCGCCGTTCTCGCCGCCGAAGTAATAGGCCAGCGCCACGTCGGGCTCGCCCACGATGTCGCTGAAGCGCCAGACGTCCATCTGGTAGTCGCCGCTCAGGCCCACGCGCACGTTCTGGCTCTGCTCGACCAGCCGGATCTCGGCCTCCATGCCGGCCTCCTTCACGAACTGCTGCACCATGCCGGCCTGGCGCCGGCCCGCGGGCGTGTTGGTCGACACCAGCTGGAACTTGATCGGCTTGCCCACCGAGGCCACCAGCGCGCGCGCCTTGGCGAGGTCGTAGCCGCGCCAGTTCAGGTTCGGGCAGTGCCACTCCGAGTTCGAGCCCAGCAGGTCGGTGGTGGCGACCGTGGTGCCGAGGAAGAAAGTGTCGAGCATCGCCTTGCTGTTGAAGGCATGCACCACGGCCGCGCGCACGCGCTGGTCGTTGAAGGGCTCCTTCGAGGCATTGAAGTTCCACGAGATCGCGCCCGAGCCCTGGTACTCGTGCACCTTGAGCTGCGGGTCCTTCTTCGCGTCGAGCACGTGGTTCGCGGTGTCCATGCGGCCGATGTCGACCTGGCCCGACTTGATGCTCTGGTAGCGCGTGTTGCCGTCGGGCAGCACGCGGTAGACCAGCCGGTCGAGGTAGGGCAGCTTCGGGTCCCAGTAATCGGGGTTGCGCTCCATCACGATGCGGTCGCCGGCCTGCCATTCCTTGAACACGAAGGGCCCGGTGCCGACCGGCTTGCGATGGAAGCCCTCGGGATCGGCCTTGAGCGCGGCCGGCGAGCCGAAGAAGTTGACGAGGTTCTCCGACGCCAGCGCCGACTGCAGCGCCGACCACGGCTGCTTCAGCACGAAGCGCACCGTCAGGTCGTCGACCTTCTCCACCGTCTTGACCGGCGCGATGATCGACAGGTTGATGCCGCTCTCGGGTGCCATCAGCCAGGCGTAGTGCGCCACCACCGCGTCGGCGTCGAAGGGCGTGCCGTCGTGGAACCTGACCTTCGGGCGCAGCTTCACGGTCGCACTCAGGCGGTCGGGCGCCTCGGCGAAGCTCAGGCCCAACCGCGGCACGATCTGCTTGCCCTCGAACACGAACAGCGTCTCCATCACCGAGGAGGCCGGCGCGCTGGTGTTCTGGTTGAAGATCTTGGCCTTCGCGGCATTGAAGCCGCTGAACTCGGCCTCCATGCCGAGCGTGAGCGTGCCGCCCTTCTTCTGCGCGTGGGCGCAGGGGACGAGCAGGGCGGTGCCGAGCAGGCCGGCGGCGCACAGCGCGGCGATGCGGGAGACGGGAGCGGAGTGCTTCATGCGGTGATTTCCTCGGGTTCCAGGGGGGCGACAGCGGCGGGCGGCGGCACCGCCACCGAGAACGGAAAGTGGCACGCGACCTCCCGCCCGTCGGGCAGGCGCGCGAGCGGCGGCGCGGCGGCCGCGCAGGCGGCCTGCGCGCCCGGGCAGCGGGTGCGGAAGCGGCAGCCCGCGGGCAGCGCCATCGGCGAGGGCATCTCGCCGCGCAGCGCGATGCGCCGCGGCTGCAGGCCCGGATCGGCGCGCGGTACCGCGCTCAGCAACGCCGCGGTGTAGGGATGGGCCGGACGCTCGAGCACCTCCCGCGCGGGGCCGATCTCGCAGATTGCGCCGAGGAACATCACGGCCACGCGGTCGGCCACGTTGCGCACCACCGCGAGGTCGTGCGAGATGAACAGCATGCTCAGGCCGAGCCGGCCGCGCAGTGCATTGAGCAGGTTGAGCACCTGCGCGCGCACCGACACGTCGAGCGCCGACACCGGCTCGTCGCACACCAGCAGCACCGGCTCGAGGATCAGGGCGCGCGCGATCGAGATGCGCTGGCACTGGCCGCCCGAGAACTCGTGCGGATAGCGCCCGAGCACGCTCTCGCTGTCCAGGCCCACGATCTCGAGCGTCTCGCGGATGCGCCGGGCGCTCGCGGCCGGATCGAACAGGCCGTTCACGCGCAGCGGGAATTCGAGGATCTCGCGCACCGTGCGCTGCGGGTTCAGCGAGGAGATCGGGTCCTGGAAGATCATCTGGAAGCGGCGGCGCAGCCGCTGCAGCGCGCGCGCATCGAGCCGCGCGAGCGGCTGGCCCTCGAGCGCGATCGCGCCGTCGGCCACCGGCGCGAGCTGCATCACGGCCTTGGCGACCGAGGACTTGCCGCAACCCGACTCGCCGACCAGCGCCAGCGTCTCGCCGTGCGCGATCTCGAAGCCCACGCGGTCGACGGCGCGCATGGCCTGCCGGCCGGCCAGCGGATAGACCACCTCGAGGTCCCGCACCGCGAGCACCGGTGCCGTCGATGGATCGATGCCGTTCATGCCGCGTGCTCCAGCGGACGCCAGCAGCGACAGGCCCGGTCGCCGCGCCCATCGACGGCTTCGAGCGCGGGCCGCAGCGCCTCGCAATGCGCGCTGCGCCGGTCGCAGCGCGGTGCATAGCGGCAGCCGCCGGCGAGCGAGTGCACGGCGGGCGGCCGGCCGCCGATGGTGTGCAGCGCGGCATGCGGCGGATCGTCGAGCCGCGGGATCGAGCGCAGCAGGTCGCGCGTGTAGGGCATGCGCGGCGCGTCGAAGAGCGCGGCGGTCGGTGCCTGCTCGACGACCTGGCCCGCGTACATCACGGCGATGTCGTCGGCATGGCCGGCCGCCACGCCGAGGTCGTGGGTGACGAGGATCATGGTCATGCGGTGCTCGCGCTGCAGCCGGCGCAGCAGGTCGAGGATCTCGGCCTGCACCGTCACGTCGAGCGCGGTGGTGGGTTCGTCGGCGATCAGCAGCTCGGGTTCGCAGGCGATCGCCATCGCGATCACCACGCGCTGGCGCATGCCGCCCGAGAGTTCGTGCGGCAGCTGCCGCAGGCGGCGCTCGGGCGAGCCGATGCCCACCTGCGCGAGCAGCGCGACGGCGCGCGCCTCGGCCTCGTGGCGCGTGAGCCGCAGGTGCTGGCGCATGCCCTCGGCGAGCTGCGCGCCGATCGGCCGCACCGGGTTCAGCGCCGTCATCGGGTCCTGGAACACCATCGCGATGCGCTGCCCGCGCACCGCCTGCATGGCGGCGCGGTCCAGCCGCAGCAGGTCGCGGCCGTCGAACAGGATCCGCGCTTCGGGCGAGGTCGTCGCGGCGGGACCGAGCAGCCGCAGGATCGAGCGCGAGAGCACCGACTTGCCCGAGCCCGATTCGCCGACGATCGCCAGGGTGCGCGAGCGCGCCACCGCGAGCGAGACGTCGTCGAGCGCGCGCAGCGAGCCGCGCGGGGTCTGGAACTGCACGCCGAGCCGGCTCACCTGGAGCAGGGTGTCGTTCATCGCAGACCTCCGCGCCCGCCGCCGCGGCGCTGCCGCAGGCTGTCGCCGAGCAGGTTCAGGCTCAGCACGGTGAGGAACATCGCGGCCGCGGGGATCAGGCTCGCATGCGGCACGCGCTCCAGCGATTCGCGGCCCTCGGCGATCATGCCGCCCCAGCTCGGCGTGGGGGGCGGCACGCCGACGCCGAGGAAACTCAGCGAGCCCTCCGCGACGATCATCACCGACATGATGGTGAGCGCGTAGGTCAGGAGCGACATGCGCATGTTCGGCAGGATCTCGCGCAGCATGATCTGCAGGTCGCTCGCGCCCGCGGTGCGCGCGGCCAGCACGAACTCGCGGCCGATCAGCGGCAGCGCGTTGGCGCGCGCGATGCGCGCGAAGGCGGGGATCGACATCACGCCGAGCGCCAGCGTCACGTTCTGCACCGAGGGCCCGAGCACCACCGTGAGGCCGAGCGCGAACACCAGGCTCGGAAAGGCCAGCATGGCATCGAGCAGCGCGAGGATCGCGGTGCGCAGCGGCCCGCCGTACCAGGCCGCGAGCAGGCCCAGCGCCGAGCCGAACACCAGCCCGATCAGCGGCGCGACCAGGCTCACGGCGAGCGACACCCGCGCGCCATGCGCGAGCCGCGAGAGGATGTCGCGGCCATCGAGATCCGCCCCCAGCAGGTGGGCCGCGCTCGGGCCCTGCTCGGCGGCCGCGAAGTCCATGTCGGTGGGCGAGGGCAGCGGCAGCCAGTCGGCCGCGATGGCGCAGCCCAGCACCAGCAGCAGCCAGGCGCAGGGCAGGCCCAGGCGCAGCACGCCGCGCAGCCCGATGCGGCGCTTCGGCACGGCGGCGGCGACGGCGGCCTGCGCCGGCGCGGCGGGCAGCGATTCAGCGTGCATGGCGCTCTCCCACGCGAGGGTCGAGCAGCGCGTAGGCCGCGTCGACCGCCAGGTTCACGAGCACGAAGGCCACGCCGATGAACAGCACCACGCCCTGCAGGGTGACGAAGTCGCGCTTCGTGATGGCCTCGATCAGCAGCCGGCCCACGCCTGGCAGCGCGAACAGCGTCTCGATGATCACGGCGCCGCCGATCAGGTGGCCGACGTTGATGCCCATCACCGTGATCAGGCTGAAGGAGGAGGGCCGCAGCGCATGCCGCACCAGGATCTGCAGGTCCGAGAGCCCCTTGGCGCGCGCGACGGTGATGAACTCCTCGCGCAGCGTGCTGGCGATGTCGCTGCGCAGCAGCCGCAGGTAGATCGGCGCCTCGACCAGCGCCAGCGTGAGCGCGGGCAGCGCCAGCGAGCGCAGGCTCGCGAGGGGATCGCTCGCGAAAGGCACGTAGCCGGTGGCCGGGAACCAGCGCAGCCAGATCGCGAACAGCAGGATCAGCAGCAGGCCCAGCACGAAGTGCGGCACCGCGAGCACGCCGAAGGCGGCGCTCGAGATCGCGCGGTCGGCCGTGCCGCCCGCGCGGTAGCCGGCCCAGATGCCCAGCGGCAGCGCCAGCGCCAGCGCGATCAGCTGCGCCAGGAGCATCAGCTGGATCGACACCGGCAGCCGGTGCGCGATCGCCTGCGACACCGCTTCGCCGCTCAGCGGCGAGGTGCCCAGGTCGCCCTGCAGCGCGTTGCCGAGCCAGCCGAGGAAGCGCAGGTGCATCGGCTGGTCGAGGCCGAGCTCGCGCTGCAGCCGCGCGATCTCCTCGGGGCGTGCGTTGTCGCTGAGCATGGCGTCGATCACGTTGCCCGGCAGCAGCTCGAGCATCAGGAAGGTCGCGATGCTCAGCAGCGCCACCACCAGCAGCACATGGCCGGCGCGGCGCGCGAGGGCCGGCACCGCATTCCCGGTGCCCGCGGCCTCGATGAATCGTTTCACCGCAGCGCGCGGCGAAGGGCATGGGGGCGCGTGGCCTGAGGGGCGCAAGGCTTGTCTCCTGAATCGTTTCATCGCTGGCGCCAAAAAAAAGCGCGAGCAGTGTTTTCGTCGGCGGAATCCGGCGGTGAACGCCGGTCGTAAGAATTATAGGTATGGCTTTCTGACGAGATCAATGGCGAATTTACTCAGTGTTTTCCCTGCGAAATAATTGACGGCCATAGGGTGTGATCTGGAGAATTAGAAGTTGCAGTATGTTCCGGGCGAAAGCAGGACGGCTGCGCAGACCCGCCCATCCACCAACGAAAGAGGACGATGTCCAACCGGCACCTTGCCCACCTGCCATCGCACGTGGCGCCGTCGATCCCGATGCCCGCGACGCATCTCTACCGCAACCTCGAGATCTCGGCGCTGCGCTACCCGGACAAGGCCTGCGTGGTCTTCTACGACAACGCCGTGAGCTATGCGCGCTTCCAGCGCGAGACCGAGCGCATCGCGGCCTGGCTGCAGCAGGTCGGCGGCGTGGCGCGCGGCGACCGGGTGCTGCTCTACATGCAGAACAGCCCGCAGTTCATGCTGGCCTACTACGCCATCCTGCGCGCCGACGCGGTGGTGGTGCCGGTGAACCCGATGAACCTCGCGCAGGAGCTGCGGCACTGCGCGAGCGACAGCGGCGCGAAGGTCGCGTTCGCGTCGCAGGAATTGCTGGCGCGCATCCAGCCGCTGCTGGGCCACGAGCTGGCGCACCTGGTGGTGGCCAGCTACAGCGACTACCTGCATGAGCCCACCAGCCTGCCGGTGCCCGATTTCGTGGCCGAGCCGCGGCGTGCGCTGTCCGAGGCCGACATCGCCGCGGGCGCCGTCGCCTGGTCGGACGTGCTCGCGGCCGCGCGCGAACCCGCGCCGCTGGCCGGCGGCCCCGACGACCTCTGCGTGATGCCCTACACCTCGGGCACCACCGGCCTGCCCAAGGGCTGCATGCACACGCACCGCAGCACCATGGTCAACACCGTCTCGGGCGGGCTCTGGTATTCGGGCAACCAGGGCTCGGTGACGCTGTCGGTGTTGCCGATGTTCCATGTCACGGGCATGCAGAGCGGGCTCAACGGCACCATCTACAACGGCGCCACCACGGTGCTGCTGCCGCGCTGGGACCGCGACGCGGCCGCCCGGTGCGTGCAGCGCTACGGCGTCACGAGCATGGCGCTGATCACCGCGATGGTGATCGACTTCATGGCCAACCCGCGGCTCGACGACTACGAGCTCGGCAGCCTGCGGCGCATCGGCGGCGGCGGCGCGGCGATGCCGCGCGCGGTGGCCGAGCAGATGAGCGAGCGGCTGGGCCTGAGCTATGGCGAGGGCTACGGCATGTCGGAGACCATGGCCGCCACGCACATGAACCCGCCGCAGGCGCCGAAGGCGCAGTGCCTGGGCATCCCGATCTTCGACGTCGACGCGCGCGTGGTCGATCCGCAGACGCTGGCCGAGCTGCCGCCGGGCGAGGTCGGCGAGATCGTGGTGCACGGGCCGCAGCTGATGCGCGGCTACTGGAACAACCCCGAGGCCACGCGCCAGGCCTTCGTCGAGATCGACGGCCAGCGCTTCCTGCGCACCGGCGACCTGGGCCGCACCGACGAGGAGGGCTACTTCTTCTTCACCGACCGGCTCAAGCGCATGATCAACGCGGCCGGCTTCAAGGTCTGGCCGGCCGAGGTCGAGGCGCTGCTGCACCAGCATCCGGCCGTGCAGGAGGCCTGCGTGATCGCGGTCAGCGACGCGCGGCGCGGCGAGACCGTGAAGGCGCTGCTGGTGCTGCGCCCGGCCTTCGTGGACAAGATCGGCGCGCAGGAGATCGTCGACTGGTCGCACGCCAATATGGCGGCCTACAAGATTCCGCGCATCGTGGAGTTCGTGGCCAGCCTGCCGAAGTCGGGCACGGGCAAGGTGCAGTGGCGCGAGCTGCAGGAGCGCGAGAACGCGCGCGCCGCGGCGGCCTGACGCGGCCGCCGGCGCGGCGCCGGGCTCAGTCCAGCGCCCGCGCCATCGCCCAGGCCTGCTCGGCCAGCGGCCGCGCGCGCCGGCCGGCCTCGAGCGCCTTCGCATTCGAGGCATTGCCCGCGAGCGCCCGCGCCATGATCCCCTGCAGGATCCCCACCAGCCGGAACATGTTGAACACGAGGTAGTAGTTCCAGTCGCGCGCGCTCACCGCGTCGGGCGCGCGGCCGCTGCGCTCGAGGTAGCGCCGCAGGTGCTCGGCCTCGGAGGGAATGCCCAGCGCGGCCAGGTCCGCGCCCGCGAGGCCGCGCGAGTGGCCGCCCATGCGCCAGCTCATGCAGTGGTAGGCGAAGTCCGCCAGCGGATGGCCCAGCGTCGACAGTTCCCAGTCGAGCACCGCGAGGATGCGCGGTTCGTCCGGATGGAAGATCACGTTGTCGATGCGGTAGTCGCCATGGACGATGCGCGTTTCGTCGCCCGCGGGAATGTGCCGCGGCAGCCACTCGATCAGCCGGTCGGCCGCCTCGATGGTCTCGGTCTCGGCGGCGCGGTACTGGCGCGTCCAGCGCGCCACCTGCCGCTCGATGTAGTGGCCGGGCTTGCCATGGTCGGCCAGGCCCACGGCCAGCGGGTCGACGCGGTGCAGCTCGGCGATCACGCGGTTGAGCTCGTCGTAGTGCGCCGCGCGCGCGGCCGGGTCCATGCCGGGCAGCGCCGGGTCCCAGAGGATGCGGCCCTCGACGCAGTCCATCAGGTAGAAGTCGGTGCCGATCACCGACGGGTCCTGGCACAGCGCGAGAGGCCGCGCCACCGGCACCGGCGTGGCGGCCAGCGCGCGGATCGCGCGGTACTCGCGGTCCACCGCGTGGGCCGAGGGCAGGAGCACGCCGGGCGGCTTGCGCCGCATCACGTAGCGGCGTCCGCCCGCGCTCAGGCGGAAGGTCGGGTTCGACTGGCCGCCCTTGAACTGCTCGACCGCCAGCTCGCCCTCGAAGCCTTCCACGTGCGCGCGCATGAAGGCCGCGAGCGCGGCCACGTCGAAGGCATGCTGCGGCGCGACCTCGCGCGTGCCGGTGAAGCTGTCGGTGTCCTGCGATGCGCTCATCGTCGCGCTCCCGCTCAGTAGCCGCGCAGCCGCGCCAGGCGGTCGGCGTGGAAGTCCGCGTCGCCCCACAGCTCCTGCAGCACGCGCGCGCGCTTCATGTAGAGGCCGGCGTCGAACTCGTCGGTCATGCCCATGCCGCCATGCATCTGCACGGCCTCCTGCACCGCGAGCGTGGCGGTGCTGCCCGCGCGCGACTTGGCGATGGAGGCCGCGGCCTCGGCCCCACCGGCGGCCAGCGTCTGCTGGGCATGGACCAGCGCGGCGCGCGTGATCGCGAGTTCGGTGCACAGCAGCGCGGCGCGGTGCTGCAGCGCCTGGAATTCGCCGATGGCGCGGCCGAACTGCCGGCGTTCCTTGAGGTAGGCCAGGGTGCGCTCGAAGGCGGCCTCGGCCAGCCCGAGCAGCTCGGCCGCGGCCGCGACGCGGCCCGCGTCGAGCGCGGCCTCGATCGCGGCCGCCGCGCCATGCGCCTCGCCCAGCAGCGCGGCCGCCGGCAGCGCGACGCCGTCGAGGACCAGCCGCGCCGTCGGCCGCGCATCGACCATCGCCACGCGCTCGACCGCGAGGCCGGCGGCATCGGCCGGTACCAGGAACAGGCTGGGGCCCGGGGCTTGCGGCGCGCGCGCCGACACCACGAAGGCATCGGCCGCATGGCCGTCGACCACGAAGCACTTGGCGCCGTCGAGACGCCAGCCCTCGGCCGCGGGCTGCGCGCGCAGTTCGATGCACGCGGGGTCGTGCTTGCTGCGCTCGTCGAAGGCCGGCGCCACGATGCGTTCGCCCGAAGCGATGGCCGCGAGCCATTCGGCCTGCTGCGCCGGGCTGCCCGCGCGCATCAGCGCGGTGGCCGCGACCACGCCCGAGGCGAGGAAGGGCGAGGCCGTGAGCTGGCGGCCGATCTCCTCCATCACCACGCCGGCCTCGACCGCGCCGAGGCCCAGGCCGCCGTGCGCCTCGGGCACCAGCACGCCCGTGTAGCCCATGCCGGCGAAGCGCGCCCAGAGCTCGCGGCAGAAGCCGTCGTGGTCGTTCGCGTCGCGCAGCCGGCGCAACTGCGCGACGGGGCCGTTCTCGGCGATGAAGCCGCGCGCGCTGTCGCGCAACAGGGTCTGTTCTTCGGTCAGGACGAGCGGCATCGCCGGGGTTCCTCGCGGTGTCGGTGAAGGAAGAGGGGGCTCAGGCGTCGGGCAGCGCGAGCAGGCGCTTGGCGATCACGTTGAGCTGCACCTCGCTGGTGCCGCCCTCGATCGAGTTGCCCTTGGTGCGCAGCCAGGCCCGCGCGTGCGCGCCATGCTGCGAGCGCTCGCTGTCCCACTCGAGCGCATCGCTGCCGCCGGCGGCCATCAGCAGTTCGAAGCGCCGCTTGTTGAGCTCGGCGCCGTAGAACTTCAGCACCGACGAGAAGGCCGGATGCACGCCGTGCTCGCCGCCGCCTTCGGCGTTGCGAGCCAGGTCGCCGGTGCGCGCCATCGCGAGCCGGAACGCGGCCTCGTCGACCTCGAAGGCCGCGATGCGCGCGCGCAGCAGCGGGTCGGCGAGGCGGCCGCCTTCGTCGAGCCCGAGCCACTGCGCGGCCAGCTCGCCCATCGGCCGCGGCGCCGCGCGGTCGCCGATGGCGCCGATCATTTCGCGCTCGTGCGTCAGCAGGTACTTGGCCACGGTCCAGCCGGCGTTGAGCTCGCCGACCACGTTGTGCTTCTCGACCCGCACGTCGTCGAAGAAGGTCTCGCAGAACGGCGACTTGCCCGAGATCAGCCGGATCGGCCGCGTGCTCACGCCCGGCGTCGCCATGTCGAACAGCACGAAGCTGATGCCGGTGTGCTTCTTCGCGCCGGGGTCGGTGCGCACCAGGCAGAAGATCCAGTCGGCCTGGTCGGCATAGCTGGTCCAGATCTTCTGGCCGTTGACGACGAAGTGGTCGCCGCGGTCCTCGGCGCGCGTCTGCAGCGAGGCCAGGTCGGAGCCGGCATTGGGTTCGGAGTAGCCCTGGCACCAGCGGATCTCGCCGCGCGCGATGCGCGGCAGGTGCTCGCGCTTCTGCGCCTCGGTGCCGAACTTCAGCAGCGCCGGGCCGAGCATCCAGATGCCGAAGCTCTGCAGCGGCACGCGGCAGCCGAGCGAACGCATCTCCTCGGCCAGCACGCGTGCCTGCGCGGCATCGAGGCCGCCGCCGCCGTAGTCGCGCGGCCAGGCCGGCACGGTCCAGCCGCGCTCGGCCATGCGCGCGAGCCACAGGCGCTGCGCCTCGGACCGGAAGCGGAAATGGCGCCCGCCCCAGCAGACCTCGTCCTCGCTGCGCGCGGGCGTGCGCATCTCGGGCGGGCAATGGGCTTCGAGCCAGGCGCGGGTTTTGGCGCGGAAGTCGTCGAGCGAGGACATGGCCCGCTTCCTCAGCAGGTCACGCCGCCGTCGATGACCAGGCTCTGCCCGGTCATGAAGGCGCCGGCGCGCGAGGCCAGGAACACGGCCGCGCCCGCGATCTCGTCGGGGTCGCCGATGCGCCGCAGCGGCGTGCTCTCGGTGCGGCGGCGCAGGTTCTCGGGATCTTCCCAGAGAGCGCGCGCGAAGTCGGTCCTGATCAGGCCCGGCGCGATGCAGTTCACGCGCACGTTGTGCGGCCCGTACTCCACCGCGAGGTTGCGCGCGAGCTGGAAGTCGGCCGCCTTCGAGACGTTGTAGGCGCCGATCACGGGCGAGCCGCGCAGGCCGCCGATCGACGAGACGATGATGATCGAGCCTTCCCTGCGCTCGATCATCTGCGGCGCCGCGAAGTTGATCAGCCAGTGGTTGGCGATCACGTTGTTCTCGAGGATCTTGCGGAACTGGTCGTCCTCGATGCCGGCCAGCGGGCCGTAGTAGGGGTTCGAGGCGGCGTTGCACACCACGATGTCGACGCGTCCGAGCTGGCGCGTGGTCTCCTCGACCAGGTGGCGCAGCTCCTCCTTCGACGAGATGTTGGCCGGGATCGAGATCGCCGCGCCCGCGCCGTGCGCGGCGTTGATGGCGTCGCGCACCTCGGCGCAGGGCTCGGGCTTGCGCGACGAGATCACGACCTTCGCGCCGTGCTCGGCCAGGCGCTCGGCGATGGCGCGGCCGATGCCGCGCGAGGAACCCGTGACGATGGCCACCTTGCCGGCCAGCGAGAACAAGGACATGGTTTCGTGTCTCCTCGAAATGGTCAGTTCGCGTAGCGCCCGTACTCCATGCGGGCGATGGAGCGGTTGTGCACCTCGTCGGGTCCGTCGGCCAGCCGCATGGTGCGCATGCTGGCGTACTGCTTGGCCAGGCCGAAGTCGGTGGTGACGCCGGCCGCGCCATGGGCTTGGATCGCCATGTCGATGATGCGCAGCGCGGTGCGCGGCGCCGCCACCTTGATCATCGCGATCTCCAGCCGCGCCACCTTGTTGCCCACGCGGTCCATCAGGTCGGCCGCCTTGAGGCACAAGAGGCGCGTCATCTCGATGTCGATGCGGGCCTCGGCCACGCGCTGCTCCCACACCGACTGGTCGGCGATGCGCTTGCCGAAGGCGGTGCGCGACTGCAGCCGGCGCACCATCTTCTCGAGCGCCACCTCGGCGCCGCCGATCGAGCGCATGCAGTGGTGGATGCGCCCCGGGCCGAGCCGGCCCTGCGCGATCTCGAAGCCGCGGCCCTCGCCGAGCAGCAGGTTCGCCGCCGGCACGCGCACGTCGCGGAACACGACCTCGGCATGGCCGTGCGGCGCGTCGTCGAAGCCGAACACCGGCAGCATGCGCACGATCTCGATGCCGGGCGTGTCCAGCGGCACCAGGATCTGCGACTGCTGCGAATGGCGCGGCGCCTCGGGGTCGGTCTTGCCCATCACGATGGCGATCTCGCAGCGCGGATCGCCCACGCCCGAGGACCACCACTTGCGGCCGTTGATCACGTAGTGGTCGCCGTCGCGGCGGATCGAGGTCTCGATGTTGGTGGCGTCGGAGGAGGCCACGTCGGGCTCGGTCATCAGGAAGGCCGAGCGGATCCGGCCCTCGAGCAGCGGCTGCAGCCAGCGCTTCTTGTGTTCCTCCGTGCCGTAGCGGATCAGCACCTCCATGTTGCCGGTGTCGGGCGCCGAGCAGTTGAAGACCTCGGAGGCGAAGCCGACCTTGCCCATCTCCTCGGCGCAGACGGCGTACTCGAGATTGGTGAGGCCGGCGCCCTTGTAGGGGCTGTCCTGCGGCACCGAATCGAGCGGCAGGAACAGGTTCCACAGTCCGGCCTCGCGCGCCTTGGCCTTGAGCTCCTCCACGATCGGCACGACCTGCCAGCGGTTCTCGCCGAAGCCCTGCATCTGCGCCATGTAGGTGGGCACGGCGGGATAGACGTGCGCCTTCATGAACGCGATCACGCGATCGCGCCAGTGCACTTGCTTGTCGGACAGGGTGAAGTCCACGACGGTCTCCTCTTTTTTCGTTCGTCGGATCCGGCGGATGCCGGGCCAGGCGACGATAGCAGGGGAGTCGCTTCTATACAAACCGGTAATTCTAAAATTGTGGAACATAGGTGACTCGCATGGCTAAGTTCGTTTGCATTGCGCATACTTGTTATTCGATTCATGCGCGTGTGTCCTCGCGAGCCTGGGGCGTGCCCGGGCGGAGCCCGGCATAATCGCGGCCCACCGCCACCTGCCGCCGAAGAAGCCTGCCCCCATGACCGCCGTCACCGCCCGCGAGCCGCAGACCGCGCGTTTCCAGGAAAAGCGCGATGCCATCCTCAACGCGGCCGCGGCGCAGTTCAATGCGCAGGGCGTCAAGGGCGCGACCCTGGCCGGCATCGCGGCCAGCGTGGGCCTGGTGACCAACAGCGTCACCTACTACTACCGCAAGAAGGAAGACCTGGCCGCGGCCTGCTTCCTGCGCGCCATCGCGCTGTTCGACGGCATCGCCGAGGCCGCGGCGCGCGAGGCCACGGTGGCGGCGCGGGTGCGTGCCTTCCTGGCGGGCCATGCCGCGCTGCTGGCGGCGGTGGCGCTCGGCGAGCATCCGCCGGTGGTGGCTTTCAGCGACGTGCGCGCGCTGCCGAGCCCGCAGCTCGAGACCGTGCACACCGCCTACACCGGCATGTTCCGCCGCGTGCGCGGCCTGTTCAAGGACGACACCACGGCGCACTGGCCGCGCGAGATGCGCAATGCGCGCACCCACCTGCTGCTGTCGCTGGTGCACTGGCTGCCGGCCTGGTTCGGCCGCTACGAGGAGGCGCAGTACCCGCGCATGGTGGAGCGCGTGGCCGACATCGCGCTGCACGGGCTGGGCGCACCGGCGGCGCGATGGGAGGAGGCGGCGGCGCTGTCCGAGGAGACCGTGCTGCACGCGCCGACCGACAACGCCGCGATGGATGCCTTCTTGCGCGCGGCCACCGCGCTGCTCAACGAGCAGGGCTACCGCGGCGCCTCGGTCGACAAGATCTCGGCGCGGCTCAACGTCACCAAGGGTTCGTTCTATCACCACAACGACAACAAGCTGGACCTGATCTCGGCCTGCTTCGAGCGCACCTTCCAGGTCATCCGCCGGGCCTTCGATCTCGCGGAGGCGTCCGGCGACAGCGGCTGGCAGCGCGCGGGCCTGGCGGCGCGCATGCTGGTGCGCTTCCAGCTCTCGGCCGAGGGGCCGCTGCTGCGCCTGTCGTCGACCAGCGCGCTGCCCGAGGCGGCCGACCGCGCGCGCGTGCACAAGACGCTGCAGCAGCGCATCGAGCGCATGGCGGCGATGCTGGTCGACGGCCTGGTCGACGGATCGGTGCGGCCGCTCGACGCCGCGATCGCGGCGCAGCTGGTGGTGGGTCTGATCAACGGCGCGGCCGAGCTGCACCGCTGGGTGCCCGACGCGAGCGAGGCCTCGGTGGTCGAGCTCTACGTGCGGCCGATCTTCATGGGGCTGCTCAGCGAGGCCTCCGCCACCGCCTGACGGCGCTCACATGCGCGCGCGGTGCGCCTCGTAGCCGGGCTCGAGCTCCACGTCCATCGACTGCAGGAAGCGGCTCACGCAGACATAGAAGCTCGCGGTCAGCACCAGTTCGACCACGGCCGCGTCGTCGAAGCCGAGGGTCTTGAGTTGCGCCACGGTGGCCGCCGAGGCCGAGGGGCCGCGCGTGACCTCCTCGGCCAGCTGCAGCACCGCGCGTTCGTCGGCATCGAAGAGATCGCTGTCGCGCCAGTGCGCGAGCGCGTCGATCCGCGCCTCGCTCACGCCGGCTTCGGTGGCCATCGGCAGGTGATGGGCCCATTCGTAGGCGGTGCCCGAGAGCTGCGCGCCGCGCAGGATCATCAGCTCGCGCAGCGGCCGCGGCGTCTTCGCGTTCAGGCGCAGCGGCCATGCGAAGTCGAGCCAGCCGCGGAACAGCTCGGGCGCGGTGCCCAGCACGCGGTAGAGATGGGGCAGGTGGAAGTCCGGCCCGCGCGCCGCGCGCACGCGCTCGAACAGCGCGGCGGCGCCGGGGTCTTCGGGATGCTCGGGCAGCAGGGGAACGCGGGGCATGGGCGGGGTCCTCGGTCGGTGGATGTCAGGCGGCGCGGGTGTCGGGCCGCAGGCCGGGCGAGGGCGCGTTGCCGGCCGTGGTGCCGGCGTCGACCGGCAGGATCACGCCCGTGACCCAGCGTGCCTCGTCGCTCGCGAGGTAGGCCACGGCCTGGCCCACGTCCCAGCCCGAGCCCTCGGTCTGCAGCAGCGAGCGCTTGCGGCGCTGCTCGCGCACCTCGGGCGTCATGCGGCCCGCGACCATCGGCGTGTAGACCATGCCGGGCGCCACGCAGTTGACGCGGATGCCCTCGACGCCGTGGTGCGCGGCCATGGCGCGGGTCATGTTGACCACCGCGCCCTTCGAGGTCGGATAGAGCAGGGCCGGCGTGCCGCCGATCAGGCCCGCGACCGAGGCGATGTTGACGATGGCGCCGCGGTTCAGCTTGCGCATCTCGGGGATCGCGTACTTCGCCATCAGCATCATCGAGGTGACGTTGACGCGCAGCGCATGGTCCCAGGCCTCGAGGTCGAGGTCGACCGCGTTGCCGGCCGGCCCGCCGATGCCGACGTTGTTGACCAGGATGTCGACCCGGCCCCAGGCCTCGACCGCATGGGCCACGGCCTGGCGGCATTGCGCGGCGTCCGAGACGTCGCAGCCCAGGGCGAGCGCGCTGCCGCCCTCGGCCGCGATCATGCGTTCGGTCTCGCGCGCGCACTCGGGCTGCGCATCGAGCAGCAGCACGCGCGCGCCGCGGCGCGCGAGCAGGATCGCGGCGGCGCGGCCGTTGCCGATCTCGGCGCTGCGCGAGCCGGCGCCGGTGACGATCGCGACGCGGCCTTCGAGGCTGCTGCTGGCGGCCTCGGCATGGGGTGTGGGGGCGGTGGAGGTGTTCACGTTGCGGGCGCGAGGCCGGGGACGATGGAGGGAGTGGTCCGCAGCTTAAGTCGCGAGGCCCGTGCCGAAGAACGGTGTTTCTCCCAGGGTGAATCGTTTCATTGAAAGGTGTAGGGGCGGCGCGTCGAGCAGCGTGGAGGGCGGGTCAGGCCGCGCGCTTGCGCGGCTTCGGGGCCGTCGGCGCCGGCACCGGCCCGCACGAGCCGCGCAGCACGAACTGCGTGGGTGCGAGCACGCGGCGCGGCGGCGCGTCGGGCGCCTCGCGCATGCGCTCGAGCAGCATCTTCACGCCGTCCTCGGCCGCGCGGTCGAGGTTCACCGTCACGCTGCTGATCGGCGGGCGGTGGCTGCGCGCGAAGTCGGGGTCGCCCATGGTGACCAGAGAGATGTCCTGCGGAATGCGCAGGCCCTGCGCGGCGATGGCGTTGAGCACGTCGGCCAGCACGCTGGTGCCGAGGGTGACGAGCGCGGTCGGGCGCGGCGTGCCCTCGAGCAGCTGCGTGACCGCGTCGAAGGCGGGGCTGGTGGAGGTCGGCAGCCGCACGATGTGCCCCGGTTGCGCGGCCAGGCCGCTGGCCTCGAGGCCGGCCGTGAAACCCTCGATGCGGCGGCGCATCGGCCGGTTCTGCATGTCGGCCACCACCAGGCCCATCTCGCGATGGCCCAGGCCCGCGAGGTGCATCACGGCCTCCTTCATGCCGCGCGGATGGTCGAACAGCAGCTGGTCCTGCGCCACGTCCATGTCGCGGTCGAGGATCACGGCCGGGATGCCGAGCTTCTCGACCGCCTCGAGCACCGCCGGGTCGCGCTCGTTGCCCGGCGCGATGATCACGCCGTCCATGCGGCGGCTCTGGAACATCGAGAGGATCTCGAGCTCCCATTGCGGATCGTTGAGGCTGTTGGCCAGCAGCACCATGTAGCCGGCCTTGCGCAGCTTGGCCTCGAAGGTGCGGTAGAGCTTGGCGTAGAGCGGGTTGGCGACGTCGGTGAACATGCAGCCCACCGTGTGCGAGCTGCGCGAGCGCAGCGTCTGCGCCGCATGGTTGAGCCGCCAGTCGAGCTCGCGCATCGCGCGCTCCACGCGCTCGCGCAGCGCGGGGCTCACGTTCTCGACCTTGTTGATCACGCGCGAGACGCTGCCCAGCGACACGCCCGCGAGGGTGGCCACGTCCTTGATGCTTGCCTTGCCGGCCTTGGGGTTCATGCGCAGTGCGGTGCTCGTGCCCGAAAGCGCGAGATTCTAGGGGCCGGCTCAGCGCGCCGCGGGCGCCACCATGCGCTGCAGGAAGGGTTGGCGCGCGAACACCGCGTCGCGCGGACCGGCGTCGACCACGCGACCGGCCTCCATCAGCACCACCGCGTCGAAGCGCTCGAGCAGGCTCAGCCGGTGCACCGAGGCCACCACGCAGGCGCGCGGGAAGGCCTGCGCGATGCGCTCGAGCACGCGTGCCTCGGTGGCGGCGTCGAGCGCGCTGGTGGGTTCGTCGAGCAGCAGCAGCGAGCTGCCCTGGGCCGCGAGCACGCCGCGCGCCAGGCACAGCCGCTGGCGCTGGCCGCCCGAGAGGTTGAAGCCACGCTCCGACACCGCCGTGTCGAGGTCGCCGTGGGTGGCGGCCAGCACCTCGTCGAAAGTGCTCGCATGCAGCGCGGCGCGCAGCGCGTCGTCGTCGAAGGGCAGGCCGAAGGCGAGGTTCTCGCGCACGCTGGCCTCGAACAGCTCGGTCTCCTGCGGGATCAGCGTGGCGAGGCGGCGCAGCTGCGTCCAGTCGGCGGGCTGGCCGTCGAGCGCGAGCGTGCCGCCCTGCGGCGCATAGAGGCCCGCGAGCACGCGCAGCAAGGTGCTCTTGCCGCCGCCGCTCGGGCCGACCAGCGCCACGCGTTCGCCGCGCCGCAAGGCGAGCGACACCGCGTGCAGGCCGCCGCGCGGGCGTTCCTCGCCGGGGACGGTCGGGGCGGGCGCGTTGCCGCGCGGCGCGTAGTTCCAGTCCAGCGCATCGATGGCCAGCGTCTGCCAGACGGCCTCGGCATCGATGCGTTCGGCCGCGGGCACCTGCTCGGGCGGCGTGGCCAGCGAGTCGCCCTTCGGCGCCTCCCAGATCGGCGCCGCGCTGCCGTAGTCGGTGTGCATGCGCGCGAAGAAGCTGAAGTTGGCCGCCACCGAGGTGACCACGCCCGCGGCCTGCTGCGCGTACTGGTAGATCATGAACACGCCGCCCAGCATCACCGCCTGGCCCGGCGCGCGCGACTGCCAGACGTAGATCACCACCAGCCCCCAGGTCAGCGCCAGGCCCATCAGGTCGACCGCGAACCACTTGCCCTCGTTGAGCACCACGGTGCGCTTCAGCGGCTCGGACACCGCGCGCATGCGCCGGCGCAACAGCAGCCGCGAGGCGCCCTGCAGCCGCAGGCCGATCACGGTCGAGGCATTGCCGAGGAAGTCGAGCAGCGCCGCCACGTAGCGGCGGTCGGCGTCGTTCTCGGTGCGCGCCAGCCGCATCAGCGCGCGGTCGATGCGCAGGATCACGACCGCGATCAGCACGTAGCCCGCGAGCGCGGTGGCGCCGCTGATGCGCGACAGCAGCGCCAGCGCCACCAGCGGCCCGACGAAGTTGACGACGTTGGTGAGCCAGATGAACTGGTTCTGCGCGAAGTCCGACAGCGCGCGGCTGGCCTGGTGCACCCGGTGCTGCAGCTCGCCCGAGTGGTGGCCGTCGTGCCAGGCCAGCGGCGCGGCGGCGATGCGCGCATAGAGCTGGTCGGCCAGGGTCTCGCGCACCTTCACGCCCACGTTGCGCTCGAGGATGCGGCCCGGCCCGTGCAGCGCCCAGGCGCCCACGTAGACGCCGGCCAGCGTGGCGATCCAGCGGCCGGCACCACCGAAGTCGCCGCGCTGCAGTGCATTGATGGCCTGGCCCGCGAGATAGGGCAGGGTGAGGCGGATCAGCTGCGAGCTGGCCAGCAGCGCGGTGGCGCCCAGCAGCTGGGCGCGCGCGCCGGCAGCGAAATGCCACAGGGCTGCATAGAGTTCGCGGATGGCGCTGCCGGGCCGGGTGCTCGTGGATTGCATGGGGGCAGTGTGCCCAAGGCGGGCCGCCGTCCGGCGTAGGAGCGCGGCACGCACGCGTCGCTGATCCGCAACGAGGCGATGCAAAAGTAACTTTATGTATGGTTAAATCCGCCGCAACTTACGCGAAGTAGAGGACGAGGGGATCCCATGAAGCTGCTGTTGAGCCTTGCGTGCGCGGTCGTGGCCCTGGCCGGCTGCGTGAGCACGCCGCCGACGCCGACCGAGCCCGGAACCGGCCGCGGCCTGTCCTACGTGCCGAAGGTCGCGATGCAAGGCGTGGACCGTGTCCGCTACGACGCCGACGTGGCCGAATGCCGCACGGCCGCCACGCGCATCACCGCGCGCAACGAGGACAACGACTGGATGTGGGCCGCCTTCGGCCTGGGCCTGATCACGGTGCACGGCCAGGGCATCGCGGGCGCCGCGGCCTGGACCGGCCTCGCCGCCGTCATCGTCGACATGAACTCGCGCCCGCCCGAGTCGGTGATCGCCGAGCACCAGCAGATCGCCGTCGTGCACTGCATGGCCAAGCGCGGCTACCGCAACCTCGACCCGAACGTGCGCGACAGCTTCTATGCCTACGGTTACTCGCCGGTCGAGTCGTTCGCGCCGCGGCGCACCGGCGTCGACACCTACAACGTCGAGCGGATCGCGAAGAACGGCCGCTGCAACCTGCAGCCGCGCGCCGAACTCACGGCCAAGGGCCCGGGCTACGAGGCCTATACCGTGCCCTGCGAGAACGGCGGCACTTGGGCCGTGCGCTGCGAGTTCGGCCAGTGCCGCGTGCTGGCGCAGGCGCCGGTCCGGCGCTCCTGAGGCGGCTTCCCGCCGGCCAAGAAAAAGCGGCGCCTCGAGCGCCGCTTTTTCTTTGGGTCGGGCTCAACGCCAGACGTAGTGACCGCGCACGTAGCGGCCATGCTCGCGATGCGCGGGCACCCAGACCTTGTGCTTGCGGTGGACCGGCGCCATGTGCGGCCGGTCGTAGCCCGGGCCGGGATGCGGCTGCGCCAGGGCGGCGCCGGAGGAAGCGAGCAGGCCGAGAGCGGCCGCGAGGATGAAGAGGGTCTTTTTCATGTTGGAGTCCTTCATGGGAGTGGATGCGCGGCGAAGCACCGTCGCAGGGACTTCGATCCGCACGGTGGAACCTTAGTTCGCTTCGGTGACGGCGCCGCGTAGGCGTTCGCGCAGTCCGCGCGCGGGCGCTCGGCCCTTGAGCGCGTGCAGCTCAGTTCACGACCAGCCCGCGCAGCGCGGGGTCGGCCGGCGGCGGCTTCAGGTCCATCTCGTGCAGGGTCTTCACCAGCAGCTCGGCGATCATGAGGTTGCGGTGCCGCTTGCTGTTGGCCGGGATCACGTGCCAGGGCGCATGCGCGCTCGAGGTCGCGGCCAGCGCCTTGTCGTAGGCGCGCTGGTAGGCATCCCACTTGGTGCGCACCTCGAGGTCGGCCATGCTGAACTTCCATTCCTTGCCGGGCGTGTCGATGCGCGCCTGCAGCCGCTGGCGCTGCTCCTCCTTGTCGATGTGCAGCATGCACTTCACGATGGTGGTGCCGGTCTCCACGAGCAGGCGTTCGAAGTCCTCGATCTGCGCATAGCGGCGCTTCGTTTCGGCCTTGTCGATCCAGCCTTCGACCACCGGCACCAGCACGTCCTCGTAGTGGCTGCGGTTCCACACCATGACCTCGCCGGTGCGCGGCACCACGGCATGGCAGCGCCACAGGTAGTCGTGCGCGCGCTCCTCGTCGTTGGGCGCCTTGAAGGCGCTCACGCGCACGCCCAGCGGCGAGGTGCGCGAGAACACCCAGCGCACGGTGCCGTCCTTGCCGCTGGTGTCCATGCCCTGCAGCACCACCAGCAGCTTGCGGCGGCCTTCGGCATGCAGCAGGTTCTGCAGCTCGTCGAGCTCGATCGCCAGGGCGTCGAGGCGGTCGCGCTGCGCGGCCTCGTTGCCCTTGAGGAAGGGCGTGTCGCCGGGATCGATGCGGGAAAGCTGGAACTTGCTGCCGACGCGGTACTTCTTGAAGCTGGCCATGGCCTGCGGTCTCCGTTGAATGAACGAAGGCCACAGGGTACGCGATGCGCGCTTCGCGGCTGTCAGCGTTCGTCGGGATCGATCGAGGCGCTCCAGCGGCTGTCCCACTCGGCATGGCGCGCCGCGTCGTCGAGCACGCGCCGGTCGCGCTTGGTCGGGCGGCCCTGTTCGATGGCGAGCGCGGGTTCGCTGCCCATGCGGCGCTGCTCGCGGAAGGCGGCCTGCGTCGCCAGGCTCTCGGGCGTTTCCTCGTAGAGCTGCTGGGCCACCGGCGCCGGGCCGCGCTGGCCGCTGAGGCCGCGCACGGTGACGGTGCGCGTCAGCGGGCCAAGCCGCATCGCGACCGCGTCGCCGACCTTGACCTCGCGCGAGGCCTTGGCGACGTCGCCGTTCACCAGGATGCGGTTCTTGCCGATCTCCTCGGCCGCCAGCGAGCGGGTCTTGAAGAAGCGCGCGGCCCAAAGCCATTTGTCGATGCGAAGACGATCCATAAATCAGGAGGTGTGCCGGTCCAGGGGCAGGTGCACGACGGCGTCGAGCCCGGCGATATTGTCCCGCGTGTCGGGGCCCGTGCGGTTGTCGAGCGCGATCCGGCCGTCGAGCGCGAGCACGATCTCGCGGCAGATCGCGAGGCCCAGGCCCGAGCCGCTGGCGCTGTCGCCGGCCGAGAAGGGCGCGAACAGCCGCCGCCGCAACTCGGCGGAGATGCCCGGGCCGCTGTCGCGCACCCGCAGCATCGCCTCGCCGGCCTCGGCGCGCACCGCCACCGAGAGCGCGCCCCCGGCCGGCGTCTGCTTGATCGCGTTGTGCAGCAGGTTGCGCGTGAGCTCCTGCAGCATCCAGCGGTGGGCGCGCACCGGCACCGGCTGGTCGGCGTCGAGCTCGAAGTCGAGCGCCTTGTCGGCGATCAGCGGCGACAGGTCGAGCACGATCTGGCGCGCCACCTCGGCCAGGTCGAGCCGCACCGACTCGGGCTGCTGGCGCAACTGCTCGACCTTGGCCAGCGACAGCATCTGGTTGGCCAGCGCGGTGGCGCGGTCCACGGTCTGGGCGATCTCGACCAGCGCCTGCTCGGGCGCCAGGTCGCCGCGCCGGGCCGACTGCACCTGCGCCTTGAGCACCGCCAGCGGGGTGCGCAACTGGTGCGCGCTGTCGCGCACGAAGCGCTTCTGGTGGTCGAGCAGCCGCTGCAGCCGCCCCATGACCTCGGTGGTGGCATCGATCAGCGGACGCAGTTCGCGCGGCGCATCGGGCGCGTCGATCGGCGACAGGTCGTCGGCGGCGCGCCGCTCGATCGCCTCGCCGAGCTGGCGCACCGGCCGGGTCGCGCGCTGCACCACGAACACGGTGACGGCCGCGATCACGCCCATCAGCAGCAGCTGGCGCCACAGCGTGTCGAGCAGCAGCTTGCGCACCAGGGTCTCGCGCAGCTCCAGGGTCTCGGCCACCTGCACCACGGCCATGCCGCGGCCGCGCGCGCTGGCCACCGGCTGCAAGAGCACCGCCACGCGCACCGGCTGGTCGCGAAAGCGCGCGTCGTAGAAGTCGACCAGCGCGGCGTAGGGCGTGCGATCGGGAATGCGGCCGTGCCAGAACGGCAGCTCGGCGAAGCCCGAGATCATCTCGCCGTGCAGCGTGGAGACGCGGTAGAAGAGCCGGCTGCGGTTGTCGGCCTCGAAGGCCTCGAGCGCCGAGTAGGGCACGATCGCGCGCAGCTCGGCCTGCTCGTCGTAGCCCGCCACGTCGAGCTGCTCGCCGATGGTCTTGGCCGAGGCGAGCAGCGTGCGGTCGTAGGCGGTGGTGGCGGCGGCCAGGCTCTGGCGGTAGAGGCTCACGCTGTTGATCACGATCAGCAGCGCGACCGGCGCGAGGATGCCGAACAGCAGCCTCGCGCGCAGCGACAGGTTGGTCGTCATGACTCCGCGCGAAGAAGGTAGCCGAGCCCGCGCAGCGTCATCAGCGCGGCGCCGGTGCCCACGAGCTTCTTGCGCAGCCGGTAGACCACCACCTCGACCGCCTCGTACTGCACGTCGGTCTCGCCGGGGAACACGAGCTCGAACAGCCGTTCCTTGGTGACGGCATGGCCGGGCTTCATCATCAGCGCCTTGAGCAGCGCGAGTTCGCGCGGCGTGAGTTCGAGCACCTCGGCGCGGTGGTAGATGGCGCCGCTGTCGGGCTCGAAGCGCAGGCCGCCGACCTCCTGCGGGTTGAGCACCGGGTCGGGCCCGGCGTTCTGGTTGCGCCGGCGCAGCGCGCGGATGCGGGCCTCGAGCTCGTCGAGGTCGAAGGGCTTGGGCAGGTAGTCGTCGGCGCCGGCGTTCAGGCCGACGATGCGGTCGCCCACCGTGCCGCGCGCGGTCAGCAGCAGCACGGGCGTGCGCAGGCCCTCGGCGCGCGCCTGCGCCAGCACCTGCAGGCCGTCGAGGTTCGGCAGGCTCAGGTCGAGCGCCACCACGTCGGGCTCGACCGCGCGCCAGTGCGCGAGCGCGAGCGCGCCGTCGCCGCACACGCGCACGTCGATCTTGCTACGCGCGAGGCTGCGCTGCAGCGTGACCTGCATCGAGGGATCGTCTTCGACCAGCAGCAACTTCATGGATCGGGGCGGCCGGCGGGGCGCGCGCGCAAGGCTTGGAAAGGGACTCGGAAGTGGGCCTGGAAGAGGGCTCGGGGCGGGGAGCGGGCTTCGGTGTTTTCCCCAGTCCGCCGGACAGCCAACTGACAGCGGGGCGGCGCATGATAGCGGCTCAGGTCCTAGTCAGGTTCCGTTCTTTCCCCTCAGGAGACACCAACGATGCGTCGCGATACCTTTTTGAAGTCCCTGGCCGCGCTGGCCGCCGCTGGCGCGCTGCCGCTGTCGGCGCGCGCCGCCGCCAACGTCAAGATGATGATTCCCGCCAACCCCGGCGGTGGATGGGACACCACGGGTCGCGCGCTCGGCAAGGCACTGACCGATGCCAAGGTGGCCGACACGGTGGCCTACGACAACAAGGGCGGCGCCGCCGGCGCGCTGGGCCTGGCCCAGTTCGTCAACGGCTCCAAGGGCGACCCGAACGCGCTGATGGTCATGGGCTCGGTCATGCTGGGCGGCATCATCACCGGCAAGCCGCCGGTCAAGCTCGAGCAGGCCACGCCGATCGCGCGCATGACCACCGAATACAACGTCTTCGTGCTGCCCTCGAACTCGCCGTTCAAGACCATGAAGGACGTGGTCGAGCAGCTCAAGAAGGACCCGGGCAGCGTCAAGTGGGGCGGCGGTTCGCGCGGCTCCACCGAGCACATCGCCGCGGCCATGATCGCGCAGAAGGTCGGCGCCGATCCCTCGAAGATCAACTACGTGGCCTTCCGCGGCGGCGGCGAGGCCACCGCGGCCATCCTCGGCGGCAACGTCACCATCGGCGGCAGCGGCTACAGCGAGTTCGCCGAATACATCGCGGCCGGCAAGATGAAGCCCATCGCCGTCACCTCGGCCCAGCGCCTGCCCGGCATCAACGTGCCCACGCTCAAGGAGCAGGGCATCGACGTCGAGATCGGCAACTGGCGCGGCGTGTACGGCGCGCCCGGCATCAGCGCCGAGCAGCGCAAGGCCCTGACCGACATGGTGCTGGCCGCGCTCAAGAGCGCCTCGTGGGCCGAGTCGCTCAAGAAGAACGACTGGACGCCGGCCGTGATCTCGGGCGACGCCTTCACCAAGTTCGTCGACGACGACTTCGCGAGCCTGCGCGCCATCATGGCCAAGTCCGGCATGGTCTGAGCGCCCGCTCTGCCCAGCCCACACGGCGCGCTGTCACTCACGACAGCGTGCCGTTTTCAAATCCAGCCCGTCTCGCTCGAATCCGGGAGCAGAAATGACAACACCACATCCCTCGATGGCGCCGCCCGAAGCGGGCGCCCCCCCCGCCGCGCCCTGGCCTCAAACCGCCGTCGGCATCGGCGTGCTGCTGACCGGCGCGGCGCTGGCCTTCGGCGCGATCGGCATCTCCTCCGAAGCCGGCTATGGCGGTGTCGGGCCCAACTTCCTGCCCTGGCTGGTGTCCATCGTGCTGATGGTCTGCGGCGCCTGGATCACCTGGGAGGCGCGCAGCGGCGGCTTTCGCGAACTCGAGGCGCCCTCGGGCGGCGACCGCGCCTACTGGCCCGGCTTCGTGTGGGTCTCGGCCGGGCTGCTGCTCAACGCGGCGCTGATCACCACCATCGGCTTCATCCTGAGCTGCGCGCTGTGCTACCTGCTCGCGGTGCAGGGCCTGCGCCGCGCGAGCGGCCAGCCGGCCGCCGGTTCGGCGCGCACCTGGGTGGTCGACTTCCTGACCGGCGCCGCGATCTCGGCGCCGGTGTTCTGGATGTTCACCAAGTTCCTGGCCATCAGCCTGCCGGGCCTCACTGCCACAGGGTGGATCTGACATGAACCCCCACGCTCATCACTTCGTGTATTCGCTGCCCCCCGAGGGGGCGCAGGCCTCCCTCGGGGCGGCCCAGCGGGAGGCCTGACATGGACATCTTCAACGCACTCCTGGCCGGCTTCGCGGCCGCGATCACCCCGATCAACCTGCTGTGGTGCCTCATTGGTTGCGCCCTGGGCACGGCCGTCGGCGTGCTGCCCGGCATCGGCCCCGCGGTGGCGGTGGCGATGCTGCTGCCGATCACCGGCAAGGTCGATATCACGGCCTCGATGATCTTCTTCTCGGGTATCTACTACGGCGCCATGTACGGCGGCTCGACCACCTCGATCCTGCTCAACACGCCCGGCGAAACCGCCAGCATGGTGACGGCGATGGAGGGCAACAAGATGGCCAAGAGCGGCCGCGCGGGCGCGGCGCTCGCCACCGCGGCCATCGGCTCCTTCGTGGCCGGCACCATCGCCACCGTGGTCGTCACGCTGTTCGCGCCCTTCGTGGCCGACTACGCGGTGCGGCTCGCGGCGCCCGAGTACTTCCTGCTGATGCTGCTGGCCTTCACCACCGTGAGCGCGGTGCTCGGCAAGAGCACGCTGCGCGGCATGACGGCGCTGTTCGCGGGCCTGGCGATCGGCTGCGTCGGCCTCGACCAGATCTCGGGCCAGGGCCGCTACACCGGCGACATGCCCGAGCTGCTCGACGGCATCGAGATCGTGCTGGTGGCCGTGGGCCTGTTCGCGGTGGCCGAGGTGCTCTACGCGGTGCTCTACGAAGGCCGCGTGGTCGAGGGGCAGAACAAGCTGACCCGGGTGCACATGACCGGACGCGACTGGAAGCGCTCGATCCCGGCCTGGCTGCGCGGCGCGGCCATCGGCACGCCCTTCGGCTGCATCCCGGCCGGCGGCACCGAGATCCCGACCTTCCTGAGCTACGCCGCCGAGAAGAAGCTCGCGAAGGACGAGGAGGCGAAGAAGGAGTTCGGCACCGTCGGCGCGATCGAGGGCGTGGCCGGTCCCGAGGCCGCGAACAACGCCACCGTGACCGCGGCGCTGATCCCGCTGCTCACGCTCGGCATCCCGACCTCGAACACCACGGCCATCATGCTGGGTGCGTTCCAGAACTACGGCATCCAGCCGGGCCCGCAGCTGTTCACCACTTCAGCCGCGCTGGTCTGGGCGCTGATCGCCTCGCTCTACATCGGCAACCTCATGCTGCTGGTGCTGAACCTGCCGATGGTGGGCCTGTGGGTCAAGCTGCTCAAGATCCCGAAGCCGCAGCTCTATGCCGGCATCCTGATCTTCGCGACCGTCGGTGCCTACGGCATGCGCCAGAACACCTTCGACCTGTTCCTGCTCTATGCCATCGGCCTGCTGGGCGTGGTGATGCGGCGCTTCGACTTCCCGACCGCACCGGTGGTGGTCGGCATGATCCTGGGCCCGCTCGCCGAGGCCAACCTGCGCAACGCCATCGCGATGGGGCAGGGCAGCCCGGTGGTGTTCTTCCAGCGGCCCGAATCGATCGTGATCATCGTCGTGATCCTCGCCGTGTTGGTGCTGCCGCGCGTGGCCAAGCGCATGAGCGAGAAGAAGCTGGCGCGGCTGGCGGCCTCGGGCTGAGGCCGGTCTTTCTTCGACAAAGCGCCGCGGGCAGTGATGCCCGCGGCGTTTTTTCTTTGGGTTGCCGCCCTGTGCGCGAACGCGAACGGTTTCAGAGGTCGGTCAAATTCCATAAAATGAGAACCATTCTTATTCGTTGATGGGTGCCCGGCACTCGTTGGAGGAGTGCCATGGCCGCGGCCGAATCCGCCTTGCAGCAGGAAATCCGAAGCTTGTACAGCGACCATCACGGCTGGCTGCAGGGCTGGCTGCGCCGTCGCCTGGGCAATGCCTTCGATGCCGCGGACCTCGCGCACGACGTCTTCATCCGCCTGCTGGCGCGCAGGGAACCGGTCGCGATGAAGGAGCCGCGCGCCTACCTGTCGTCGGTGGCGCGCGGCCTGGTGATCGACCACTGGCGCCGCCGCGAGCTCGAGCAGGCCTGGCTCGAAACGCTGGCGCAAATGCCCGAGGCGACCGCGCCCTCGCCCGAGCAGCGCCTGCTGATCCTCGAGGCGCTGGTCGAGATCGACCGCATGCTCGACACGCTCAAGCCCGCCGTGCGCAGCGCCTTCCTGCTGGCCCAGTTCGACGGCCTGAGCTGCCGCGAGATCGGCGAGCGGCTGGGTGTCTCGCTCGCCACGGCCGAGCGCTACGTGGCGAAGGCGCTGCGGGCCTGCTACGCCTTTCGCTTCGAAGCATGAGCGTTGTTCTGCCCGACAGCGTGATCGACGCCGCCATCCTGTGGTCGGTGCGGCTGGCCCATGGCGAACCCACCCCGAAGATGCGGCGCGCGCACGCGCAATGGCTGGCGGCCGATCCGCGCCATGCGCAGGCCTGGCAGCGCGTCGGCGACCTGCGGCGCGGCTTTGCCGGCATGCCGGCGGGCCCCGCGCGCGACACCCTGCAGGCCGCGCAGCTGCACCGGCAGCAGCGCGGCCGCCGTGCCGCGCTCAAGCTGCTGTCGCTGGCCGGCGTGGCGCTGGGCGCGGGCTGGCTGCTGCGCGAGCACGCGCCCTGGCAGCGCCTGCTGGCCGATGCCAGCACCGGCACCGGCGAGCAGCGCACCCTGCGGCTGGCCGACGGCACGACGCTGGTGCTCAACACCGACAGCGCGGTCAGCACCGACCTGAACGGCGAGCGCCGCCTCGTGGTGCTGCGGCGCGGCGAGATCATGGTCAACACCGGCGACGATGCCGGCGCCGCCGCGAAGCGCCCATTCTGGGTCTACACGCCGTTCGGCCGCATGCAGGCGCTGGGCACGCGCTTCGTGGTGCGCATCGACGAACGGCGCGCGCGCGTCAGCGTGCAGCAGGGCGCGGTGGCGCTGCATCCGGGCGACGGTCCCGCCGAGGCCGTGGTGCAGGCGGGCCAGAGCCGCTGGCTCGCCGAATCGGGCAGCTCGCCGGCCGCCAGCCTCGGCTTCGACGAGGACGGCTGGGTCGACGGCGTGATCGCCGGCCGGAACATCCGCATGGCCGACCTGCTGGCCGAGCTCGGCCGCTACCGCCATGGCGTGGTGCTGTGCGATCCGGCCGTGGCCGAGCTGCGCGTCTCGGGCGTGTTCCATGTGCGCGACAGCGATCGCGCGCTGCAGTTCCTCGCGCAGACGCAGCCGATCTCGGTGCGGCTGCGCACGCGCTACTGGGTCTCGGTCGGCCCGCCGGCCTGAACGGGCCTTTCAGAAAAATTTCGAGGACGGCGCGAAAAAACTGAGGGGATCGCGTTTCTCGTCCGACCTCCTGGATGAACCCGCTCGGCGACGAGCGCCTTCCATCCTTCGAGCCTGTCCAGACCCATGAGCTTTTCCCGATTCCGCGCCGCCGGCGCGCCGACCTTCGCGCTGCACACGGCGCTGCATGCCGCGCTGGCCCTGGCCGTGTTCGCCGCCGCCGCGCTGCCCGAGGCGGCGCGCGCGCAGGCGCCCGACGAGATCCGCAGCTTCAGCGTGCCCGCCGGCCCGCTCGATGCCGCGCTCGACCGCTTCGCGCGCAGCGCGGGCGTCAACCTCAGCTACGACCCGGCGCTGGTCGCGGGCGCCGTCACGCGCGGGCTCGAGGGCCGCCACGGCATCGCGAGCGGCCTGGCCGCGCTGCTGGCCGGCAGCGCGCTCGAGGCCGTGCCGCGCCAGGGCGGCGGCTTCTCGCTGCGCCGCGTGGAGACGCGCGCGCCCGTGGTCCCAGGCGCCGGCGGCGCGGCGCTGGCGCCGGTGACGGTCACGGCCGCCGGCCCCGCGGCCGACGTGCTCGCGGCGCCGTACGCGGGCGGGCAGGTCGCGCGTGGCGGCCGGCTCGGCATGCTGGGCACGGCCGACATCTTCGAGACGCCGTTCAGCACCAAGGCCTACACGGCCGAGCTGATCCGCAACCAGGGCGCGCGCAACGTCAACGACATGGTGGCCAACGATCCCTCGATCCGCACCAGCCTGTCGGCCACCTCGCCGCTCGACCAGAGCTCGATCCGCGGCTTCCTCACCAACAGCGACGCCTACCTGTTCGACGGCCTCGAGGGCCTGTTCGCGTACAGCAACATCCCGATCCAGCACTACGAGCGCCTCGAGGTGCTCAAGGGGCCCGCGGCCGGGCTGGTCGGTGCCTCGGGCTACGGCAGCACCACCGGCGGCAGCTTCAACCTGGTGCCCAAGCGCGCCACCGACACGCCGGTGCGCTCGATCACGCTGTCGGCCAACCAGCGCTCGCTGCTCGGCACCCATGTCGACCTGGGCCAGCGCTTCGGCGCCGACCACCAGTTCGGCGCGCGCATCAACCTCAGTGCCGAGGACGGCCGGGTCTACGACGGCGCCGACCGGCGCCTGGCCGCGGCGCAGATCGCGCTCGACTACCGCGGCGACCGCTTCCGTGCCGTGCTCGATGCCGGCTACACGCAGCGCACCTCGTCGCCGCTGTTCAACCACTGGCTGCTGCAGGCCGGTGCCGCGCTGCCGCCGCCGCCCGATCCCAAGGTGCATCCCAAGCCCTCGTGGGAGATGCTCGAGGTGCGCCAGCCCTTCGCGCTGCTGAGCACCGAGTGGGACTTCGCGGACAACTGGACCGCCTATGCGCGCTTCGGCAAGCTGCGCGAGACCGCGCCCGAGCGCCGCTACATCGACCAGACCACCATCAACGGCCTGGGCCAGGTCAGCTACAGCAGCGCCTCGAGCCTGTTGTGGACGCAGTCCAACCAGGTGGCCGACGTCGGCGTGCGCGGCAGCTTCTCGCTCGGGGCGACCAAGCACAAGCTCGCGCTCAGCGCCGTGTCGCAGCGCCAGCAGCTGCTCGACATGCGTTCGCAGTCGCTGCCGCTGCCCCAGCGCGTGGTCGGCAGCATCTACACGCCGAACCTGGTGCCGAATCCCTTCGCCTTCGGCGTGCCGGTGGTGCAGGGCGTCGACAGCCCGGCGCTCGACCTCGACAGCCTCGCCGTAGCCGACACGATCTCGGCCTTCGACGATCGCCTGTTCGTCACGCTGGGCGCGCGCCACCAGCGCATCAGGAAGCTGCCCTACGACCAGTCGAAGACCACGCCCACGGTGGCCGCGCTCTACAAGTTCGACAACGGCATCTCGGTCTACGGCAACTACGCCGAATCGCTGGCCCAGGGCGCGGTGGCGCCGGCCGGCGCGCGCAACGCGGGCGAGCAGCTCGCGCCCTATCTGTCGCGCCAGCACGAGTTCGGCCTCAAGTGGGACCGCGGCAGCCACGGCCTCACCGTCGCGTACTTCGACATCCGCAAGGCCACGGCCTTCGTCGACAGCGACAACTTCTTCCGCGCCGCCGGCCTGCAGCGCAACAAGGGCGTGGAGATCGAGAGCTTCGGCGAGATCGGCAAGGGCCTGCGCCTGCTGGGCGGCGTGGCGTGGATCGATGCGCGCATGTCGAAGACCGCGGGCGGCGCGAGCGACGGGAAGAAGGCCATCGGCGTGCCCGAGTTCACCGCCAATCTCGGCCTGGAGTACGACGTGCCCGCCGTGCCCGGCCTCACGCTGACCGGCCGCTACATCTACACCGACAGCGCCTGGGTCGACCTCGCGAACACGCAGCGCGTGCCCTCGTGGAAGCGCATCGACATCGGCGCGCGCTACGCCACGCGCGTGAACGGCGTGGCCACCACCCTGCGCGCCGGCATCTCGAACCTGCTCGACGACAACTACTGGACCATCGCGGGGCGCAACTTCATCTCGGTGGCGCCGCCGCGGACCTGGCAGGTGCAGGCGAGCTTCGACTTCTGAGGGCGTTGGAGTTCTTCAATTCGGGTATCCGGACGCGAAGGACGCGAAGATCACGCGAAGGGCGCGAAAGAACACCCAAAGCATTTCTGGATTTCTTTCGCGCCCTTCGCGGAACCTTCGCGTCCTCTGCGTCCGGTTCCCGTATTCAGTGCTGCTGAACTTTCAGGTCGTCGTCGATGTGCGGATCCGGCGGCTGCCCGCGCAGCCTGCGCACCGTGCGCCGGATCCAGTGCTCGATGTCGTCGACGTAGGTGAACACGGCCGGCACCACCAGCAGGCTCAGCACCGTCGAGGTGATCAGCCCGCCGATCACCGCCATCGCCATCGGCGAGCGGAAGCTCGAGTCGGCGGCGCTCCAGCCGAAGGCGATCGGCGCCATGCCGGCGCCCATGGCCAGGGTGGTCATGATGATCGGCCGCGCGCGCTTGTGGCAGGCATCGAGCAGCGCCTCCCAGCGGTTCATGCCGTGGTCGCGGCGCGCCACGATCGCGTACTCCACCAGCAGGATCGAGTTCTTGGTCGCGATGCCCATCAGCATGATCAGGCCGATCAGCGAGGGCATCGACAGCGCCTTCTGCCCCAGCAGCAGGCCGACGAAGGCGCCGCCCAGCGCGAGCGGCAGCGCGCACAGGATGGTCACCGGGTGCAGGAAGTCCTTGAACAGCAGCACCAGCACGATGTAGATGCACAGCACGCCGGTCAGCATCGCCAGGCCGAAGCTGTTGAACAGCTCGGTCATCACCTCGGCGTCGCCGACCTCGGTCACGCGCACGCCCGGCGGCAGGTTGCGGATCGAGGGCAGGGCCATCGCGGCGTTCTTGGCGTCGCCCAGGCCGACCGAGGAGAGCTCGATCTCGAAGTTGACGTTGCGCGAGCGGTCGTAGCGGTCGATCACGGCCGGGCCGCCCTCGACCGTGAGCTGCGCCACCTGGCCCAGCATCACCGGGCCGCGGCTGCCGGGCACGGTCAGGCGCTCGAGCAGCGCCAGGTCCTGCCGCGCGCTGTCCTCGAGCTTCACCAGGATCGGCACCTGGCGCTGCGCGAGGTTGAGCTTGGGCAGTGACTGGTCGTAGTCGCCCAGGGTGGCCACGCGCAGCGTCTCGGCGATGGCGCTGCTGGTCACGCCCAGGTCGGCGGCGCGCGCGAAGTCGGGGCGCACGGCGATCTCGGGCCGGATCAGGCTCGCGGTCGAGGTGATGTTGCCCAGGCCGGGGATGGTGCGCAGGTCGCGCTCCACGTCGCGCGCGGCGCTCACCAGCGTGGCCGGGTCGTCGCCCGACAACGAGAGGATGTACTTCTCGCCCGAGCCGCCCAGGCCCACGGTGCTGCGCACGCCGGGCAGGGTCTCGAGGGCGCGGCGGATCTCGTTCTCGATCACCTGCTTGCGCGGCCGGTCGCCGCGCGGGTCGAGCTTCACCGTCAGCGTGGCCTTGCGCGTCTCGGGCGTGCCGAAGTTCGCGAACGGATCGCCGCCCGCGCTGCCGCCGCCCACGGTGGTGTAGACGCTGCGCACATGGCGGATCTTCATCAGCCGGTGGCGCGTCTCCTCGGCCGTGGCCTGCGTCTGCGCCAGCGTGGCGCCGGGCGCGAGCGAGAGGTAGACCTGGGTCTGCGAGTTGTCGTCGGGCGGGATGAAGCCGGTCTTCAGCAGCGGGATCATCGCCAGCGAGCCGAAGAAGAACAGCGTGGCCAGCACCATGGTCTTGAAGCGGTGCGTCATGCACCAGGTGACCCAGCGCATGTAGACCGACAGCCAGCGCGGCTCCTTCTCCTGGTCGACGATGGGCTTGAGCAGGTAGGCCGCCATCATCGGCGTGAGCACCCGCGCCACCACCAGCGAGGCGAACACCGCGAGCGAGGCGGTCCAGCCGAACTGCTTGAAGAACTTGCCGGCCACGCCGCTCATGAAGGCCGTGGGCAGGAACACCGCGATCAGCGTGAAGGTGGTGGCGATCACCGCCAGCCCGATCTCGTCGGCCGCCTCCATCGCCGCGTCGTAGGGCGACTTGCCCATGCGCAGGTGGCGCACGATGTTCTCGACCTCCACGATCGCGTCGTCGACCAGGATGCCGATCACCAGCGACAGCGCCAAGAGCGACACCACGTTGATCGAGAAGCCCAGCAGGTGCATGCCGATGAAGGCCGGGATGGCCGACATCGGCAGCGCCACGGCCGAGACGAAGGTGGCGCGCATGTCGCGCAGGAACAGCCACACCACCAGCACCGCGAGGATGGCGCCTTCGTACAGCAGGTGCAGCGAGCCGTCGTATTCCTCCTGCACCGGCTCCACGAAGTTGAAGGCCTCGGTGAGCTCGATGTCGGGGCGCTGGGCCTTGAGCTCGTCGAGCGCCTTGTGCACCAGCGCGCCCACCTCCACCTCGCTGGCGCCGCGGCTGCGCGCCACCTCGAAGCCCACCACCGGCTTGCCGTCGAGCAGCGCGGCCGCGCGCGGTTCGGCGATGGTGTCGCTGATGCGCGCCACCTGGTCCAGGCGCACGCGCCGGCCGTCCGACAGCGCGATCTGCATCGCGTTGAGCTGGTCGGCCGAGGTCACGGTGGCGAGCGTGCGCACCGGCTGCTCGCTGCCCGAGAGGTCGAAGCGGCCGCCCGCGCTCTCCACCTGCACCTGGCGCAGCTGGCGCGAGATGTCGGCGGCGGTGGCGCCGAGCGCCTGCAGCTTGTTGGGATCGATGTCCACGTGCACCTGGCGCGTGACGCCGCCCACGCGCGAGACCGCGCCCACGCCGGGCTGCGCCAGCAGCTTCTTGCTCACGTCGTTGTCGACGAACCACGACAGCGCCTCGGCGTCCATGTGGCTCGAGGCGATGGTGAAGGCCAGCACCGGCTGGGCCGCGAAGTCGAGCTTGGTGATGACCGGGTCGCGCACGTCGGCCGGCAGGTCGGCGCGCACCTTCTGCACCGCCGAGCGCACGTCGTCCACGGCCTCCTGCACCGGCTTCTCGAGCCGGAACTCGACGATCAGCGTGACCGCGCCGTCCTGCACCTTGGTCGTGATGTGCTTGAGGCCCTGCACGGTGGCGATCGAGTTCTCGATCTTGCGCGCGACGTCGTTCTCGAGCTGCGAGGGCGCGGCGCCCGGCAGCGAGGCCGAGACGGTGACGGTCGGCAGGTCGATGTCGGGGAAGTTCTGCACCTTCATCGCGTTGAAGGACAAAAGCCCGCCGAAGGTGAGCAGCACGAACAGCATCACCGCCGCGATGGGGTTGCGGATGGACCAGGCGGAAACGTTCATGGCGGTTTCTCCGGGGCTGGCTTACTTGCCGTTGCCGGCGGACGGCGCGGCCGGTGCCGATGCGGCGGCGGCCGGGGCGGTCGCCGCGGCATCGACCACCTTCACCAGGTCGCCGTCGTTGAGGAAGCCCGCGCCCTGGACCACCATGCGTGCGCCCTGCGGCAGCGCGCTCGTGATCTCCACGCGGTCGCCGACGCGGCGGCCGGTCTGCACCTTGAGCTGCGAGACGCGGTTGTCGTCCTTCAGCAGGAACAGGTTGTTGAAGCCGTCGCGCGGCACGATCGCGCTCTGCGGCACCGTGGGCGCGCTGCTGCGGCCCAGCTCGAAGTCGCCGCGCGCGAACATGCCGGCCTTGATGCCGGTGTTCTGCTGCACCGGTGGCAGGTCGACGTAGACCAGCGCCGCGCGCGTCTGCGGATCGACCGTGGGCGCGATGCTGCGCACCTTGCCCTGCACCTGCGCGCCGCTGGCGCCCACCACGAACACCGGCGTGCCGAGCGCGATGCGCGCGATCTCGGCCGAGGTGACCTCGGCGCGCCATTCGAGCCGGCCCTGGCGGATCAGCCGGAACAGCTCGGTGCCCGCGGCCACCACGCTGCCCACGGTGGCGCTGCGCGCGGAGATCACGCCGTCGTCGGGCGCCAGCACCTGCGTGTTGCGCCCGCGCACCTGCTGCGCCGCGAGCACCGCCTCGGCGGCCTCGACGCGCGCCTTCGCGGTCTGCTCGCTGGTCTGGTACTGGTTGATCTGCTGCTGGCTCAGCGCGCCCGTGGCCTGCAGGGTGCGTGCGCGCGCCGCGTTGCCTGCCGCGTCGGCCGCGGTGGCGCGGGCCTCGGCCAGCGAGGCCTTGGCCTGCGCGATGTCGGCCTGCACCGTCTCGGGCGAGAAGGTGGCGAGCACCTGGCCCTTCTTCACCGCGTCGCCGACGTTGACGCGCACCTCGGCCAGCCGCAGGCCGTTCGACTCGGAGCCCACGCTGGCCTCCTGCCAGGCCGCGACGTTGCCGTTGGCCGCGAGCGTCACCGCGAGCTCGGTGGCCTCGGGCTGGCCGATGGTGACCGTGAGCACGGGGCGCGACGCGGCGGCCTTGCCGTCCTTGGCGGGCGTTTGCTGGCCTTGCGGCGCCGGTGCGTCGGCGGGCTTGCCGCGGCCGAACAGGAACAGTGCCCCGGCGACGGCGGCGACGACGACCAGGACGACGATGAGGGTGGTGCGGGAGGGGCTTTTCATGGCGACGTCGCGACCTTGGCGGCCGGGGTGGAAGAGCGGTGGATAGTGAGGGTGCGGCCCGGCGTGGTGATGATGGTCACGGGGGGGCGCTTCGGCGCGGCTTCGGCGGCGGCTGCCGCGGTGCCCGGGCGGGTCCAGCCGCCGCCCATGGAGCGGTACAGCGCGACCCAGGCCTCGGCGCGCTCGCGTTGCAGCGAGACGCGCGCGGTCTGCGCGCTGAACAGCGTGCGGCGCGCATCCTCGAGCTCGAACAGGCTCGCCAGGCCGCTGTCGAAGCGCGCCTGCGTGGCATTGAACGAGGCCTGGTAGTTCTGCACCGCGGCGTCGGCGTCGCCGGTGCGCGCATCGGTGGCGTCGAGGTTGACCAGCGCCTCCTCGACCTCGCGCACCGCCTGGCGCACGTTGGCGCGGTAGAGCGAGACGGCTTCGGTGTAGCGCGCCTTGGCCGCGTCGGCATTGGCCGCGCGCGCGCCGCCGTCGAGCAGCGGCACGGTGAGCGCCACCGGGCCGACGGTCCAGGTCTCGATCGATTCGCGGAAGCCGCTGACGCGAAAGCCCGTGCGGCCGATGTTGCCGGAGATGGTGAGCCGGGGATAACGCTCGGCCTCGGCCGAGCCCACGTCGGCGCTGGCCGCGGCCACGCCGAGCTCGGCCGCGTAGACGTCGGGCCGCTGGGCGATGGCGTTGGCCGGCACGCTGTCGATGCGGCCCACGGCCGGCAGGGCGCGCTGCGCGGGTGCCGCGGCGAGCCGGGTCTCGAGCTCGGTCTCGGCGATGCCCGTGAGCGCCACCAGCGCCTTGCGCTGCACCGCGCACTGGGCGCGCTGCTGCGTCAGCCGGCCCGAGGCGTCGGAGGCGCTGGCGCGCGCGAGCGCGGCGTCGGCCGGCGCGGTGAAGCCGGCGCGCATCGACAGGTCGGTCAGGCGCGCGGTCTCGCCGCGCGAGCGGGTGTCGGATTCGGCCACGCGCAGCTGCTGCTGGCAGGCGCGCTCGGCGAAATAGGCGTTGGCGGTTTCGGCCGCGACCGAGACGCGTGCCTCGTGCCACTTGGCATCGGCGCTGCGCTCGCGCTGCACGGCCGCGTCGCGGTCGGCGCGCAGGCGGCCGAACAGGTCGATCTCCCACTTGGTCTGCAGGCCGGCCTGCAGCGTGGTGATGGGCGTGGTGGCCGAGGTGCTGCCCGAGCCCGAGCCGGCGCCGCCGCTGTTTCCCGATGGCGTGCCGCCCGTCAGCCCCGCGGTGCCCCGGCTCGCCGAACCGGTCGCATCGAGGCTGGGCAGCAGCGCGGCGCCGGCCTGCACGCGGGTCGAGCGCGCCTCGGCCAGCCGCGCCGCGGCGCTCGCCACGTTGGGGCTCGCGCCCTCGGCGGCCGCGATCAGGTCGACCAGCAGCGGATCGTCGAGCTGGCGCCACCATTCGGCCAACTGGGCGAGCGAGCCGCCGTGCGGCAACGGCGCATGCCATTGCGCGGGGGCGCTCGCGCCGACCGCGGCGGGCGGCCGGGTCAGGCCGCAACCGGCGAGGCCGGTGGCCAGGCCGAGCCCGAGGCCTGCCTTGAGGCAGAGGATGGCGATCGGTCGTGGAACTCGTCTCATGCTGTCTTTCTCCCGGAGCGGGATGGAGGGCGGGGCGCCTGCGCGCGCGCGGGCGGCACCGGTTCGGCGGCGCGGCGCCGCGCTTCGGCCTCGACCAGCGCCACCGCATAGCCGGCGAGGCGCCGGGCCCAGGTGTCGACGGCGCGCGGCGTGCGCAGCAGCGCGGGACGGATCGCCTCGATCACGTCCTGGCTCACGAACAGCTGCATCGCGAGGCCCGTGATCGCGAAGGTCAGCCGGTGGATGTCGTCGTCGGCGCGCGCCACGCCGAGATGGCGGCACAGCATCGCCGCGATCGCGCGGTGCGGGTCCTTGATGTCGCGCTCGAGCTCCTTGGCCCACAGGCTGGTGGGCTCGAGCATCTCGCGCATGTGCAGGTGGATGCACTGGCGCACCACCTCGCCCTGGTCGAAGGGCTCGACCATCTTGGCGAAGAAGATGCGCAGCGATTCCTCGAGCGACAGGCCGGGCGCGGCGTAGAGCGCCACGAAGTCGCCCGCGTTGCCGCCCATGGGCTCGCTGAAGGTGGCGGCGTAGAGGCCGGCCTTGTCGCCGAAGTAGTAGCTGATGGCCGAGATGTTGACCCCGGCCTCGCGCACGATCTCGCGCGTGGAGGTCTTGGCGAAGCCCTTCTGCGCGAACAGCCGCAGCGCGGTGTAGAGCAGCCGCTGGCGCGCCTCGGCGCCGTCGCTGCGGGGCGCGCGCGGGGCGGCGGCGGTCTTTTGCGCCGGCAGCGTCGAAGGAGGAGCCGTGGACTTCATGCGGGCGATTACACCATGCCGAAAATCAAACGATTGATTAACTTAGGCCCGACTGAGGCGATGCTGAAGGCCTCCTGAAGCAGGTGCGGCGCAGGCCGGTGGGCACACGGGAGCGGGACGGAGCGTTTTGGCGGGGCGCGTGGGTGGCGGGGGAGGGGCTCCATCGCTGCCTGGCGGCGGCACCCTGTTCTTGGTGTGGTTGTCGATCGCGGTGCCGGCTCGCGCGCCCGTGCATTCTGACCCGGCCGCGCCGGCCGGCGATGCCGGATTTGTTGCGGATTGATGCAGGCTACGATCCGCGCATGCCAGCCCCTACCGCCGCCGCGCCCTCCGCCCTGCCGCTCGATGCCGACGGCATCCTCGCGCTGGCCGCGCGCTCCATGTTCCACCTGTTCTCGCGCATGAGCCAGGGCATGTTCCTGGTCGACCGCAGCGGGCGCATCGTCTGGGTCAACGAAGGCTACCGGCGCTTCCTGCCCGCGCTGGGCTTCTCGTCGATCGACCAGTTCCTCGGCCACATGGTGGAGGACGTGATCCCCAACACCCAGATGCGCCGCGTGCTCGAGAGCGGCGAGCCGATCCTGATCGACCTGCTGACCAACAAGGCCGGCACCTTCGTCGTGAGCCGCATCCCGCTGCGCGAGGAGCGCGCCGACGGCGCGGGCGAGGTGATCGGCGCCATCGGCATCGTGCTGTTCGACCAGCCCGAGACCACGCTGCAGCCGCTGATCAGCAAGTTTGCGCTGCTGCAGCGCGACCTCGACGATGCGCGGCGCGAGCTCGCGAGCCAGCGCAACAACCCGCTCTACCAGCAGGCGGCCGAGGGCCAGCGGCGTTCCAAGTACACCTTCGCGAGCTTCATCGGCAGCAGCCCGGCCGCGGTCGAGGTCAAGCGCCATGCGCGCCGCGCGGCGCAGTCGGCGAGCCCGGTGCTGCTGCTCGGCGAGACCGGTACCGGCAAGGAGCTGCTCGCGCATGCGATCCATGCGGCTTCGGCGCGCGCCAGGGGCCAGTTCGTGAGCCTCAACATCGCGGCCGTGCCCGACACCCTGCTCGAGGCCGAGTTCTTCGGCGTCGCGCCGGGTGCCTTCACCGGCGCCGACAAGCGCGGGCGCGAGGGCAAGTTCAAGCTGGCCGACGGCGGCAGCCTGTTCCTCGACGAGATCGGCGACATGCCGCTGGGCCTGCAAGCCAAGCTGCTGCGCGCGCTGCAGGAGGGCGAGATCGAGCCGCTCGGTTCGAACAAGCTGATCCCGTTCGACGCGCGCGTGATCGCCGCCACCTCGCGCGACCTGCCCGAGCTGGTGCGCCGCGGCCAGTTCCGCGAGGACCTCTACTACCGCCTCAACGTGCTGCCGCTGCGCGTGCCGCCGCTGCGCGAACGGCGTTCCGACATCCCGGCGCTGGTCGAGGCGCTCGGCGAGGACATGGCGCTGCGCAGCGGCGAGGCCCCGCCCGAGCTCACGCCCGATGCGCTCGCGCTGCTGGCCGGCCAGCACTGGCGCGGCAACATCCGCGAGCTGCGCAACGTGCTCGAGCAGGTGACCATGCGCAGCGACTCGCAGCGCATCGACGCGGCGCAGCTCGAGCGCATCCTGCGCGAAGCCGGCCTCGAGCAGATCGCGCAGCCCGCCGCGCTGCGCGACGCCCACGATGCCGACGAGGAGGCCGCGCTGCTGCGGCCGCTCGCGCAGCAGGTGGCAGAACTCGAGCGCCGCGCGATCGGCGCGGCGCTGGCGGCGACCGGGGGCAACAAGCTCGCGACCTCGCGGTTGCTGGGCATCTCGCGCGCGACCTTGTACGAGCGCATGACGAACCAGGCGGATTGACCCGCGCGTCGAGCGCGGACCACGAAGGAGGAGAGCATCGATGAAGGGCTTGTTGACGCGATTGAAGGGGGCGCTGGGCCGGCCGGCGCCAGGCCGCGCCGAGGAGGCCGGGCGGGGCGAGCGGGTTCTGGTCAACGCCTACTGCACGCGCGCCGATGTACCGGCGCTCGAGTTTCCCCATGCCCTGCAGGGTCGCCGCGATCTTTCGGACCCCGAACTCGCGCCCCACCTGGCCGGTTTCGTCGGCTACGTGCTGAGTCGCGGCGACGGGACGATGTCGCGCAACCGCTATCACGTGATGCGTCATGTCCAGCGCGTGCGCCAGCACCTGAGCCTGTCGCTCGACGAGGGCTTGCTCGATGCGTTCTCGGACTGGGCCGTGCGCGCGAACGCGATCGTGTTCCTGCCCGACGGCAGCATCCGCGATCCCCGGGGGCGCATCCTCTTGTCGGTGGCGGGCGAGGAGCCCGATGGCGAAGCCGCGCTGCCCTATCCGGCCGAGGCCTGGGAACGCAAGGCGCGCACCGAGGCAGCGCTCGCGGCGCGGGGCATCGAGGTCCCGCGGCACCTGCCGCCGCTGGTCTGCGAGCCCGAGCTGCGGCTGCGCGCGCCGCAGGAGATCGCGGGCCGGGCCTTCGCGCTGCTGGCGGTATCGGCGCGGGCCGAGTCCCTCGCGAGCAAGGAGCCGCTGGCGCCAGAGGACCTGTTCGAGCGGCTGCCCTCCGCACGGGCGCACCTCACGCCGGCGGAGCAGGCTTTCCTCTCGGACCCCGAACCGCTGGCGTCCGATGTCGTCCAGTTCGGCTGGCGCTACGAGTGCCTGTATCTGCTCGAGTGGGCGATGGGCCTGGTCGATGCGCTGCCCTTTCCCGGCGCGATCTGCGACGTGCCGCTCGCCGCGCGCACGATGCTGGAAGCCCGCGACCTGCCGGGCGCGCTGCGTTCGCTGCGCATGCGCGGCGAAGGCGAAATCCTCGATGCGCTCGACCTGCACTACCGCCTGCACTGGCGCGTACGCCAGGCCGGGCTCCAGCAGGTCCCCGTGCCGCCGGAACTCGATGCGGGCGTGATCGCCGAGCGGCATCGCGCCTTGAACTGGCTGGTGCGCTTCGAGGACCGCGAGTGGGACGAGGTCGACACGCCCACCTGACAATGCGGCCTCCATCCGCCTCCGAACCTGCCTTCCACCAGAGCCTTCCATGAAGACACCGATCCGCTCCCTCGTCCTCGCCGCATCGTGCGCCTGTGCCGGCGCCGCCCTGGCCGCGCCGCCCTGTGCCGACGAGGCGGTCGCGCGCGCGAAGAAGCTCTTGGTGTTCCATTTCGGCGAGGACGATCGCATCCGCGTCGGCTCCGAGGTCAAGGAGCTGCCGCCACTGCGCAACCCCGCCAACAAGGCGCAGCAGTTCCGCGTGCTCGAGGTCTGGGGCTCGATCTACAAGGGCAACTACCGCATGCGCCTGATCTATCACGTGGCGGGCAAGGACTGCACGCTGATGGGCCAGGAAATCCTCGAGTACGCCAGCCTGTGAGCGTCCGCGCACTGCGTTCGACCTTCGGCCCCAACTGCCACTGGTGCGGCCTGCCGATGGACTTCGACGAACCGCATGGCCGGCCCGAATCGGCCACCATCGAGCACCTGGTCGACGCCACCCTGGGCGGCGTGCGCTCGCCCAGGCACCGGCGGCTGGCCCACGCGGCCTGCAACCATGCGCGCAACGAGTTCCGGCTGCAGGCCGAGCGGCAGTTCAGGCAGTGGATCGAGGAGCGCCGGGCCTCCGAGAAAACCCTGACTGAAAAATAGACAGTCGCCTGAAATTCAGACACGCCGACTGTTCTGAATTCAGCCGAATCGCGCCTTCCTCAAATGAGGAAACCTTTGTAATCAACGGTTTAGCGCATGGCACGAAGTGTGCAATATTCAGTCATCTTTATCAGGAGACAACGAATGAACCGTCGCCACCTCGTCGCCCTGGCCGCGCTCGCCGCCTGCGCCGCCGCCGCACCCGCCTGGGCCCAGTCCGGTGAGATCCGCATCGCCCACATCTACAGCAAGACCGGGGCGCTCGAGGCCTACGGCAAGCAGACGCAGACCGGCTTCATGATGGGCCTGAACTACGCCACCGAAGGCACGATGACCGTCGCGGGCAAGAAGCTGGTCGTGATCGAGAAGGACGACCAGGGCAAGCCCGACCTCGGCAAGTCGCTGCTGGCCGCGGCCTATTCCGACGACAAGGCCGCGCTGGCCGTCGGCCCGACCGCCTCGGGCGTGGCGCTGGCGATGCTGCCGGTGGCCGAGGAGTACAAGAAGATCCTGCTGGTCGAGCCCGCCGTGGCCGACTCGATCACCGGCGACAAGTGGAACAAGTACATCTTCCGCACCGGCCGCAATTCGAGCCAGGACGCGATCTCCAACGCGGTGGCCGTCGACAAGGCCGGCGTGACGGTCGCCACGCTGGCGCAGGACAACGCCTTCGGCCGCGACGGCGTGAAGGCCTTCGGTGCCGCGCTCAAGAAGGCCAAGCTGGTCCACGAGGAGTACCTGCCGCCCGCCACCACCGACTTCACGGCTGGCGCCCAGCGCCTGATCGACAAGCTCAAGGACCAGCCGGGCCGCAAGATCATCTGGATCGTCTGGGCCGGCGCGGGCAACCCGTTCAAGATCGTCGACCTCGACCTGAAGCGCTACGGCATCGAGATCGCCACCGGCGGCAACATCCTGCCGGCCATGGCGGCCTACAAGGCGCTGCCGGGCATGGAAGGCGCGGCCTACTACTACTTCGGCATTCCGAAGAACCCGGTGAACGAGGCGATGGTCGCGGCGCACTACAAGGAATTCAAGACGCCGCCGGACTTCTTCACGGCCGGCGGCTTCTCGGCCGCGATGGCGGTGGTGACGGCGCTCAAGAAGACCAACGGCGACACCAACACCAACAAGCTCATCAGCACCATGGAAGGCATGAGCTTCGACACACCCAAGGGCAAGATGACCTTCCGCAAGGAAGACCACCAGGCGATGCAGTCGATGTACCACTTCAAGATCAAGGTCGACCCGGCGTTCGCCTGGGGCGTGCCGGAGCTGGTGCACGAGATCAAGCCCGAAGAGATGGACATTCCCATCAAGAACAAGCGCTGAGTCCGGCGCTTCCCGCCACCTGAACGCGGCGCCGAGCGCCGCCCACCTTTTTCTTTCTCTTTCGCCCCGGATGGCCGCCGGGCGAAGCGCCAGCCTGCGTCCGCGCGGGCGGCGCGCTCCACGGCCGAGTCCTCGATCAGCCAAGCAGCGTTCTTACACCCATAACGGAAGGAGACAGCGATGCCAGCGGTGAATTGGAACTGGAAGAGATCGGTCATGGCCGCGGCCATGGCGGTGGCCGCGCAGGGCGCGGCGGCGGCGGTGCCGCTGCCGGCGCTCGGCGCGAACCCGGCGGAGGTCAGCGTGTCCGGCCTGTCGGCCGGCGGCTTCATGGCGGTGCAACTGCACGTGGCCTATTCGGCCACCTTCAAGCGCGGCGCCGGCGTGGTGGCCGGCGGCCCGTACTACTGCGCCGAAGGCTCGGTGCTCAACGCCACCGGCCGCTGCATGACGCATGCGAGCAGCATCCCGGTGTCCACGCTCGTGAGCACCACCAACAGCTGGGCCGCCAGCGGCGCGATCGACCCGGTGTCGAACCTCACGGGATCGAAGGTCTACCTGTTCTCGGGCACCTCCGACAACACGGTCAAGCAGCCGGTGATGGACGACCTCAAGACCTATTACCAGAGCTTCGTGCCGGCGGCCAACACGGTCTACAAGAACAACCTCGGCGCGGGCCATGCGATGGTCACCGACGATTTCGGCGGCGCCTGCGCCACCACGGCCTCGCCCTACATCAACAACTGCGGCTTCGATCTCGCGGGCGAGATCCTCCAGCACCTCTACGGCCCGCTCAACGCGCGCAACAACGGCACGCTGGGCGGCAGCTTCACCGAGTTCAACCAGGGCGAGTTCTCGGGCGGCTCGGGCATGGCCGCCACCGGCTGGCTCTACACGCCCGCGGCCTGCGCGGCCGGCAGCGGCAACAGCTGCCGCGTGCACGTGGTGCTGCACGGCTGCAAGCAGAACTACACGGACGTGGGCGACCAGTACGTGAAGAAGACCGGCTACAACCGCTGGGCCGACACCAACAACATCGTGCTGGTCTATCCGCAGACCAGCACAGCGGCCACCAACAGCTGCTGGGACTGGTGGGGCTACGGCAGCGTCAACTACGCCAAGAAGTCCGGCCCGCAGATGGCGGCCGTCAAGGCCATGGTCGACCGCGTGACCGGCGGCGGGGGCGGCAGCGCGCTGCCCGCGCCCACCGGCGTGGGCACCTCGGGCGCGACCAGCAGCAGCATGGTCATCGGCTGGACCGCCGTGGCCGGCGCCAGCGGCTACAACGTCTACCGCGGCGGCAGCAAGGTCAACGCCTCGCCGGTGGCCGGCACCAGCTACACCGACACCGGCCTGGCACCCTCGACCAGCTACAGCTGGACCGTGACCGGCCTCACCGCGGCCAATGCCGAGGGCGCGATGTCGGCCGCGGCCACCGGCACCACCACGGGCGGCAGCGGCGGCGGCACCTGCTTCACCGCGAGCAACTACGCCCACACCGTGGCCGGCCGCGCCTATGCGCTGTGGGGCCTGACCTATGCCTACGGCTCGGGGCAATCGATGGGCCTGTGGAACATCTACGTGACCACCACGCTGAAGCAGACCGGCCCCAACTACTACGTGATCGGCAGCTGTTGAGGCCGGTCGACTTTCCTGGATTCTTCGTTTTCGCAATGACCAACGATGCTTGAGACCCGAGATCTGACCATCCGCTTCGGCGGGCACGTGGCCGTCAACGGCGTGAGCTGCGCATTCGCGCCGGGCACGCTGACGGCCATCGTCGGCCCGAACGGCGCGGGCAAGACCACCTACTTCAACCTGATCTCGGGCCAGCTCAAGGCGAGCGCGGGCACGGTGTCGCTCGACGGCCAGCCGCTGTCGGGGCTGTCGCCGTCGGCCCGCACCCGCGCCGGGCTGGGGCGGGCCTTCCAGCTCACCAACCTGTTCCCCAACCTCACGGTGCTGGAGAACGTGCGCCTCGCGGTGCAGGCCACGCGCGAGGGCGCGCACCGCCGCGGGCTCAACCTCTGGAGCATCTGGAGCGACCATGCGGCACTGACCGCGCGCGCCGACGAGCTGCTGGCGCAGACCAACCTCAAGTCGCGCGAGCACGCCACCGTGGCCAGCCTGCCGCACGGCGACCAGCGCAAGCTCGAGGTGGCGCTCTTGATGGCGCTCGAGCCCAAGGTCTTCATGTTCGACGAGCCCACGGCCGGCATGAACGCGGCCGAGGCGCCCGTGATCCTCGACCTGATCCGCCAGCTCAAGCAGGACCGCAGCAAGACCATCCTGCTGGTCGAGCACAAGATGGACGTGGTGCGCGAGCTCGCGGACCGCATCATCGTGCTGCACAACGGCACGCTGGTGGCCGACGGCGATCCGGCCACCGTGATCGCCTCGCCGGTGGTGCAGGAAGCCTACCTGGGCATCGCGAAGGAGGCCGCGGCATGAGCACCAACCTGTTGACTCTCGAGGGCGTGCACACGCACATCGGGGCCTATCACATCCTGCACGGCGTCGACCTCGCCGTGCCCAAGGGCCAGCTCACGATGCTGCTGGGCCGCAACGGCGCGGGCAAGACCACCACCCTGCGCACCGTCATGGGCCTGTGGCATGCGTCGCAGGGCAGGGTGCGCTTCGGCGAGCGCGACATCACGGCCCTGCGCACGCCGCAGATCGCCGAGCTGGGCATCGCCTACGTGCCCGAGAACATGGGCATCTTCTCCGACCTCACGGTGAAGGAGAACATGCTGCTGGCCGCGCGCGGCGCGAAGAACGCGCAGCAGATGGACGACACGCGTTTGCAGTGGATCTTCAAGCTATTCCCCGCGGTCGAGAAGTTCTGGAACCACCCCGCGGGCAAGCTCTCGGGCGGCCAGAAGCAGATGCTGGCCGTGTCGCGCGCCATCGTCGAGCCGCGCGAGCTGCTGATCGTCGACGAGCCCAGCAAGGGCCTCGCGCCGGCCATCATCAACAACATGATCGACGCCTTCGACGAGCTCAAGCGCAGCGGCGTCACGATCCTGCTGGTGGAACAGAACATCAACTTCGCGCTGCGCCTCGGCGATGCGGTCGCGGTGATGGACAACGGCCGCGTGGTGCACAGCGGCTCGATGGCGGCCTTCGCGGCCGATGCGCAACTGCAGCAGTCGCTGTTGGGATTGGCTCTATGAAACTCGAATTCGACTGGAAGCCGCTGCTGCTGGTGCCCGTCCTCGCGCTGGTCGCGCTGCCGCTCACGGGCTCGTTCTCGACCTGGCTCACGCTCACGGTCGCGGGCCTCGCGATGGGCATGATCATCTTCATCATCGCCTCGGGCCTCACCCTGGTGTTCGGCCTGATGGACGTGCTGAACTTCGGCCACGGCGTGTTCATCGCGCTCGGCGCCTTCGTGGCCAGCAGCGTGCTCGGCCTGATGGGCGACTGGACCGGCTCGCAGGAGCTGTGGCGCAACCTGGTGGCGGTCTTCCCGGCCATGCTGGTCGCGATGGCGGTGGCCGGCGCGGTCGGCCTGGCCTTCGAGCGCTTCATCGTGCGGCCGGTCTATGGCCAGCACCTGAAGCAGATCCTCATCACGATGGGCGGCATGATCATCGGCGAGGAACTGATCAAGGTGATCTGGGGCCCGGCGCAGGTGCCGCTGCCGCTGCCCGAGGCGTTGCGCGGCTCGCTGCTGGTGGGCGACGCGGCGATCAGCAAGTACCGGCTGCTCGCGGTGGCGGTGGGCGTGGTGGTGTTCGGCCTGCTGGCCTGGACCCTGAGCCGCACCAAGATCGGCCTGCTGATCCGCGCCGGCGTGCAGGACCGCGAGATGGTCGAGTCGCTCGGCTACCGCATCGGCCGCCTGTTCGTCGGCGTGTTCGTGGTCGGCAGCGCGCTGGCCGGGCTGGGCGGCGTGATGTGGGGCCTGTTCCAGCAGAACCTGGTGCCGCAGATGGGCGCGCAGGTCAACGTGCTGATCTTCATCGTCATCATCATCGGCGGCCTCGGCTCCACCGGCGGCGCGCTGCTCGGTGCGCTGCTCGTCGGGCTGATGACCAACTACATCGGCTTCCTGCTGCCCACGCTCACGCAGTTCGCGAGCATCTTCCTGATGGTGGCTGTGCTGCTGTGGCGCCCGCAGGGCGTGTACCCGGTGGCGAACCGATGAACAGCCAATACGGACATCCGGACGCAGAGGGCGCGAAGGTTTCGCGAAGGACGCAAGAGGAAATTCAAATCATTTTTCTGGCTGTTCTTTCGCGACCTTCGCGGAACCTTCGCGTCCTTCGCGTCCTTCGCGTACGGACCCCGTTCCCGCTTTCAGGTGCCTTTCCATGCTGAGACGACTTCTTTCCAACGACATGCCCCGAAGCCGCCTGCTGGCCGTGCTGCTGGTGGCGCTGTTCCTCGCGCTGGCCTTCGCGCCCTTCCTGTTCCCGGGCGTGAAGGCGCTCAGCGTCGCGGCCAAGATCCTGGTGTTCGTGGTGCTGGTCGCGAGCTTCGACCTGCTCTTGGGCTACACGGGCATCGTGAGCTTCGCCCACACCATGTTCTTCGGCATCGGCGCCTACGGCATCGCGATCTCGGCCTCGCGGCTCGGGCCCGACTGGGGCGCGGTGCTGGTGGGGCTGGGCGCCTCGCTCGCGGTCTCGCTGGTGCTCTCGTTCGCCATCGGCCTGTTCTCGCTGCGGGTGCGCGCGATCTTCTTCGCGATGATCACGCTGGCCGTGGCCTCGGCCTTCCAGACCCTGGCTTCGCAGCTGTCGGACTTCACGGGCGGCGAGGACGGCCTGACCTTCAAGCTGCCCGAGCTGATCTCGCCGAGCTTCGAGTTCGCGGAGGAACCCTTCCTCGGCGTCTCGCTCGACGGGCGCCTGCTGTGCTACTACCTGCTGTTCGTGGCCGCCGTGGTGCTGGTGCTGGCGATGCTGCGCATCGTCAACTCGCCCTTCGGCCGCGTGCTGCAGGCGATCCGCGAGAACGAGTTCCGTGCCGAGGCGATCGGCTACCGCGTGGTGGTCTACCGCACCACGGCCGCGGTGCTGTCGGCGCTGTTCGCCACGCTGGCCGGCGCCATGCTCGCGATCTGGCTGCGCTACAACGGCCCCGACACCTCGCTGAGCTTCGAGATCATGGTCGACGTGCTGCTGATCGTGGTGATCGGCGGCATGGGCACGATCTACGGCGCGGCCATCGGCGCCGTGCTGTTCGTGGTCGCGCAGAGCTACCTGCAGGACCTGCTGCGCATGGGCAGCGAGGCCGCGAGCGGCCTGCCGTGGCTGGCGGCGCTGCTGTCGCCCGACCGCTGGCTGCTGTGGCTCGGCGTGCTGTTCGTGCTGTCCGTCTATTACTTCCCCACCGGCATCGTCGGCAAGCTGCGGGCCCGCCGCGCCAGCGCCGCGCGATGAGCGACCTCATGACTTCCCGCATCGTTCCTTCCTCCCACTACGCACGGCTCGCGGGCCGCGAGATCCACTGGCTCGACTGGCCCGCGGCCGGGCCCGATCCGCAGGTGCTGATCGCCTGGCACGGCCTGGCGCGCACCGGCCGCGACATGGACGAACTGGCCGAGCACTTCGCCGCGCGCGGCTTCCGCGTGATCTGCCCCGACACCATCGGCCGCGGCCTGAGCGAATGGAGCCCGCTGCCCGACGAGGAGTACCGGCTCGCCTTCTATGCGCAACTGGCCGAGGCGCTGTGCGACGAACTGCAGCTCGAGCGCGTGCACTGGGTCGGCACCTCGATGGGCGGCGCGATCGGCACCGTCTGCGCGGGCGGCCTGGTCGTGCCGCGCATGAAGGCGCGCATCGCGAGCCTGGTGCTCAACGACAACGCGCCCGAACTCGCGCAGGCCGCGATCGAGCGCATCCGCGCCTATGCCGGCAACCCGCCGGCCTTCGACACGGTGAGCGAGCTCGAGACCTTCTTCCGCGGCGTCTACAAGCCCTATGGCTGGCTCAGCGACGCGCAGTGGCGCCGGCTCGCCGAGACCTCGACGCGCCGGCTGCCCGACGGCCGCGTCACGCCGCACTACGACCCGGCCATGGTGCGCCAGTTCAGCACGCGCGAGGACGACTACCTGATCTGGCCGCACTACGACGCCATCGAGGCGCCGGTGCTGTGCCTGCGCGGCGTCGAGTCCGACCTGGTGCTGCCCGAGGTGGTCGAGGCCATGCGGCAGCGCGGCCCGGGTGCGGCGGGGCGGCTCGAGGTGGTCGAGATCCAGGGCTGCGGTCACGCGCCCGCGCTCAACGTGCCCGAACAACTGGAGTGCATCGAAGGGTTTATTCGCGCCGCCGGCCGCTGAGGGAACGGCGGCCTCCACAATCGCCGCCGGTCATCACCCCACAGCAACACACAGAGGCATTCGCACCATGGCGCTTTCGATGTACGACATTTCCGTGCCGGTCTTCACCCGCGGGCTGGCCCAGCTGCGCCACGTGCTCGGCAAGGGCCTGGCCCATGCGCAGGCCAACGGCATCGATCCCTCGACCCTGGTCGATGCGCGCCTCGCGCCCGACATGCTCACGCTGGCCGGCCAGGTGCAGCGCGCGAGCGATGCCTCCAAGCTCGGCACCGCGCGCATCGCGGGCGTGACCGCGCCCAGCTTCCCCGACGAGGAGAAGAGCTACGACGAACTGCTGGTGCGCATCGCGAAGACCGAGGAGTTCCTCCTGAGCGTGGACCGCGCGCAGATCGAGGGCCACGAGGACCGCCCGGTGGTCGTCACCGCGCGCGGCACCGAGGTGCATTTCACCGCGCAGCGCTACCTGCTGCAGTTCGCGCTGCCCAACTTCTTCTTCCACGCCACCACCGCCTACGACGTGCTGCGCAATGCCGGCGTGCCCGTGGGCAAGATGGACTATCTCGGCAAGTTCTGAGGCCGCGATGGCCGGCGGCCCTGACCCTGGTCTTCACGCCGCCGGGACAAACTTCAAATTGCCGTGACACCTGCGCACGCACGGCGCGTGCCGCGAACAATCGCGCCTGACCGCTGTCGGTCTGACATTCGAGCGAGGTTCGCGATCATGAACATGGTGTCCAGAAGGGCGTTCTCGGGGCTGGCCGCCGGCGCTTCCGCGTTCGTGGCGGCCGTGGGCGGCGGATGGCCGGTGCGCAGCGCGCTGGCCGTGTCGCCGGGCCTGCGCGACTACGGCAAGGCCCCCGAGTTCGCGGGCATCGACCGGTGGCTCAATTCGGAGCCGCTCACCCTGCGGAGGCTGGCAGGCAAGGTGGTGCTGGTCGATTTCTGGACCTACTCCTGCATCAACTGCATCCGCACCTTGCCGCACGTGGTGCGCTGGTACGAGAAGTACAAGGACCAGGGCTTCGTGGTGGTGGGCGTGCATTCGCCCGAGTTCGCCTACGAGAAGTCGACGCGCAACGTGCAGGACGCGATCGAGCGCTTCGGCATCCGCTACCCGGTGGCGCAGGACAACGGCTTCGCCACCTGGAAGGCCTACGACAACCAGTACTGGCCCGCGTTCTATCTGGTCGACGCCAAGGGGCAGGTGATGCGGCGGCAATTCGGCGAGGGCGAATACGCCGAGATGGAAGCCGCGATCGAGGCGCTGCTGGCGCGCAGGCACCCGGCCTGAATCGACAGCGCTACTTCGCCGATTCGAGGATGCGTCGCACCGCCGCCTTTCCCGCCGGCGTGAGCACCGGGCCGAGTTCGGCGTAGGGCACTTCGATCTCGATCGCGCAGCCGTCGCCGAAGTCGGGCTGCGCGAAGCGCATGCCCTTGGCTTCCAGCGTGAGGTCGTAGTAGGCGTCTTCCTTGTAGTTGGACTCGCAGTTCTCCTCCACCTTCCCGGGATCGATGCCCTCGTGGCGGAACACGAAGCGGCGCAGCTTCGGCGTCATCGAGCCGCCGCTGGTGGCGACGACGGGGCCAGCTCCGGGGACGTGCAACGACTCCTTGCGGGAGCCGAACCATGTCCACAGGTCGACCTGCTTGCCGGTCTGAACGTCCCAGGTGCGATAGAACCAGGAGATGCCTGAGCGGCCCGTGCCCGCGGCCCAGGTGTAGTTGCGGATGCTGAGCCACTGCGAGGTCCAGTATTCGGGCTCGGTGGTGTTCTCGTCCTCTGCGGGCACGCCGACCCGGCCCAGAAACTCGCGGCGCTTGTCGAAATACTCCTGGATCGCGTCCTTGCCAGTGTCGAAGTCGCGGCGAAGCTCCCGGTTGATGGCCGCGAGCGTGGGTTCGGGGCCGAAGAGTTCGACGGTTGCCTGTCCCGCGAAGCGCAGCGGGCGGAAGCTGCGGCCGGGGGCGAATTCCTTCTTCTTGCCGATCTCGATCTTCGGTGGGGCTTCGATCTGGCTTGTGTAACTCTCGCTGCCGCAAGCTCTTTTACTTTTGGAGGAGTCGACAAGGCTGAGGCTGATCGGCAATTTGACAAGGGCATCCTTCACGCTGCTCCAAGTGCCGGAAAGCGTGGTGCCTTGGCCTGGATCGAGTAACCACAGCCCTGTTTCGTTTGCCTCGTGCCACAGACCATCTTGCTCTTTGCGCGTCAGCTGAATTGGCTTCTTGTACTGCTTGCAGAAATAGCTCCCGCTCGGGTAGTCGAAGTTGAAGCAGGCCACGATAGCCTTGGTGCCGAGTGTGCCTTCCCATACACCTGGGGAAATAAAGACGAGCTCGGCGAAGGCGGGGGGAGTCATGAAGGGCAGCAGCAGCAGGCCCCAGAAGAAACGGGCGCGAAGATTTTTCATGGCTTGCGTGCGCGGATCGAATACATCAGCGGAATGCGCGGCATGCCTTCGGGCGGCGCCATGCGGCGGCCGCCGATGTCGCGCATGCCCTCGAAGGGCTTCCAGCCATTGGCGTACGGGTACTCGTCGAGCCGCTCGATGACCAGCCCGGCCTGCGACAGCGCGGTCGTCACCTGGCCCAGGCCCCAGGTGAATTCGAAACTCGGGTGCGGGTTGCTGAAGTTCTCCACGCCGTGCTCGTAGCCTTCGCGCACGAGGCCGTCGCCCGACGCGGCCACGTAGTCGCCCACGCCTTCCTCGGGCACGGGGGCGTCGTTGAAGTAGTCGTAGTGGAACTTCCAGGCCGGGTCGAACACCAGCGCGAACGGATGGAACTCGACGAAGACGAAGCGACCGCCGGGCGCGAGCAGCTGCGCCACGCCGCGTGCCCAGGCCGCGATGTCGGAGAGCCAGCACAGCGTGCCGTAGGAGCAGAACACGATGTCGTGGCGCTCGCCACGTGCCTGCGCGTCGCGGAAGTAGTCATAGACGTCCGAGCGGACGAAGCGCGCCGCGATGCCCGACTGCTGCGAGAGCCGGGTGGCGAAGTCGATGGCCTCGTCGGAGATGTCGACGCCCGTCACCTCGGCGCCGAGGCGCGCGATGCTCAGGCTGTCCTGCCCGGCATTGCATTGCAGGTGCAGCACCGACAGGCCCTTCACCTCGCCGAGCAGGCCGGCTTCCTCGGGGAACAGGGTGGAGCCGCCGTCGCGGAAGAAGGCCGCCTGGTCGCCCTTGTGGCTGTTGTGCGCGAGCGTGGCCGCGTTCCATGAGAGGCGGTTGGCCTCGTGCAGCTCGGGCTTCATCGCGTGTTCCAGCCCGCGAGATGGCGCTCGGCGATGTCGGCGAGCGCGTCGATCCAGGCCGGGTCGTCGTTGAGGCAGGGGATGTAGCTGAACTGCTGGCCGCCCGCATGCAGGAAGGCCTCGCGGCCTTCCATCGCGATCTCCTCGAGCGTTTCGAGGCAGTCGGCCGGAAAACCGGGGCAGGCCACGTCGACGCGCTTCACGCCCGCCGCGCCGAGTTCGCGCAGCGTGGGTTCGGTATAGGGCTCGAGCCATTTGGCCTTGCCGAAGCGCGACTGGAAGGTCACGCGGTAGTGCGCGGGTGCGAGGCCCAGGCGCGCGGTGAGCAGGCGCGCGGTCTCGAGGCACTGCGACTGGTAGGGATCGCCGAGCTCGATGTTGCGCGCGGGAATGCCGTGGAAGCTCAGCAGCAGCACCTCGCCGCGGCCCTGGTCCTGCCAGTGCGCCTCGATGCGCCGCGCGAGCGCCTCGATGTAGCCGGCGTCGTCGTGGAACTGGTTGACGAAGCGGAACTCGGGCACGCTGCGCTGCGCGCGGCTCCAGTCGTTGACGGCATCGATCACGCTCGCGGTGGTGGTGGCCGAGTACTGCGGGTAGCCCTGCAGCACGAGCACGCGCTCGACGCCTTCGGCCTGCAGCGCATCGAGCCGCGCGCCGATCGATGGATTGGCATAGCGCATCGCATCGCGCACCGCCACGCGGTGGCCGCGCCGGCCCAGCGTGTCGCCCAGGCGCTGTGCCTGCCGTTCGCTCCAGACCTTGAGCGGCGAGCCCTCGGGCAGCCAGATGCTCGCGTACTTGGCGGCCGACTTCGCGGGCCGCACGCGCAGGATGATGCCGTGCAGGATCGGCAGCCAGAGCAGGCGCGGGATCTCGACCACGCGCGGATCGCCGAGGAAGTCCGCGAGATAGCTGCGCACGGCGCTGGCGGTGGGGGCATCGGGCGAACCCAGGTTGCACCAGAGGACGGCGGTGCTGCGATGGTCGTTGCCGGGGGCGAGCGAAGGACTTGGAGGCATGCGATATTCTCGGGCATGACTTCCGACCCCACGGTCCCCGCGAGCAGCGCGCCGCTCGATCTCAAGCGCATCAGCGCCATCACCCTCGACCTCGACGACACCCTCTGGCCGATCTGGCCGACCATCGAACGCGCGGAGGCCGTGCTGCATGCCTGGCTGCTGCGCGAGGCGCCGAAGACGGCGGCCCTGCTGGTCACGCCGGGCGTGCTGCGCGAGCTGCGCGAAGCCACGGCCAAGGAGCGTTCCGATCTCGCGCACGACCTCAGCGCGCTGCGCCGTGAATCGATACGCACCGCGCTGCGCCGCGCGGGCGAGGACCCGGCGCTGGCCGATCCGGCTTTCGATGCCTTCTTCGCCGAACGCCAGCGCGTGACGCTCTACGACGACGCGCTGCCCGCGCTCAAGTGGCTCAGCGAACGCTATCCGCTGGTGGCGGTGTCGAACGGCAATGCCGACATCCACAAGACCGGGGTGGGGCGCTGGTTCCGCACCGCCTTCAATGCGCGCGCCTTCGGCAGCGGCAAGCCGCATGCACCGATCTTCCGCGCCGCCGCGGCCTCGGTCGGCCTGCTGCCCAAGGACGTGCTGCACGTGGGCGACGATGCCGAGCTCGACGTGGTGGGCGCGCTCGACGCCGGCATGCAGGCCGCCTGGCTGGTGCGCGACGAGCGCCCCTGGGTGCATGGCGCGCGGCCGCAGCTGATCGTGCCGAACCTGCACGCACTGTGCGTGGCGCTCGGCGCCTGAGCCTTACCCGAAGACCGGACGGAAGAAGCTGCGCTCGTAGCTGAGGATGCAGCGCGTTTCCTCGGCATAGCGGAAGGCCGCCTGGCAGTCGGCATCCTGCATCGAGTCGGCGCGGTACTGCTCGTAGGCCGCGAGGCTGGGAAAGCTGAACATCGCGAGTGCCACGTTGTTCGCGCCTTCCGAGGGCAGGAAGTAGCCGTGGTGCTTGCCGCCGAACTTCTCGACCAGCGGGATCCAGAGCTTGCCGTAGTGCTCGAACTCCCCGAGCTTGTAGGGGTCGACGATGTAGCGCAGGTAGCAGGTGACCATGGTGGGTGAAGGGAGAGGGTGGGCCGTGAGGGCAATTTCCGCCGCGGCTGCGGCGAACGGGTGGCCCGACTATAGTTTTGCTTCCCCGGCCTGCGGCGCGAGCGCGCCGCGCGAAAGCTCCCCATGCATCTGTCCAACTGGCTCCTCTTCTGCGGCGTGACCCTGCTCGTCGCCTTCACGCCCGGCCCCGCGGTGCTGCTGGCGGTGTCGAACTCGATGTCCGTGGGGCCGCGCCGCGCGATGATCAGCTCGCTGGGCAATGCGACCGGGCTCTTCATGGTGTCGGCCGCCGCGATGGCCGGGCTGGGCGTGGTGCTCTCGACCTCGGCCCATGCCTTCATGGTGCTGAAGCTGGCGGGCGCGGCGTACCTGATCTACCTCGGCATCAAGCAGTGGCGCAGCCAGGGCAGCGTGTTCGCCGACCTCCAGGGTGCCTCGGCGGCGGGCTCGCCGCGTTCGAGCTGGCGCCTGTTCGGCCATGGCCTGACGGTGGCGCTGACCAACCCGAAGAGCATCCTGTTCTTTTCGGCGCTGTTCCCGCAGTTCCTCACGCAGGACGCGCCGATCGCCACCCAGTTCGCGGTGCTGACCACCACCTTCGCGGCGGCCTCGGTGCTGTCGCACGCCTTCTACGTGCTGCTCGCTCGCCTGCTGCGCAAGCAGCTGTCGGACCCGCGCCGCACGCGGCTGTTCAACAAGGTCTCGGGTGGCGCCTTCGTGCTGCTGGGGCTGAGCTTGCTGCGGTTGCGCAACAAGACCGCCGCTTAATCGAGGCCGAAGCGCTCGCGCAGCGCGGCGCAGAAATCGGCCGTGCCGCTCAGCGAGAGGGCCAGGGTCTCGAAGCGCGCATCGTCGCGCGTGTGCTGCAGGTCATAGTCCCACACCGCTCCCTCGTCGAGCGCGCCGCGCGCATCGGGAAAGGCGGCCTCGGCCCAGGCCAGCACCCGGTCGATCTCGGCTTGCACCTCGCCCAGGCGCTCGGGCGCGACCGAGGCCATCGCATCGAAGCTGCCATGGCCGTCGGCGTCCTCGCTGTGGTCGAAGTCGAGGTAGCGCAACTCGCTGCTCATGCGGTCGCCCCTGCGGTCGTCCTTGCGGCGGCCAGGCCGCTGAGCACCGCGCCCTCGAGCGTGGCGGGGTAGGGGCCTTCGACGTAGTCGCCGCAGGCCAGCAGGCCGGGCGCAATGGTCGCGGGCGGACGGGCCAGCCCGGGCGTGCAGGCGAAGGTCGCACGCTTCTCGACCACGGTCTGCACCACCCGCAGGCCGGCCTGGCCCAGTTGCGCGGCGGCCTGCGCCAGCGCCTGCGTCTCGAGCAGCTCGCGCGGCGTCTCGTTGGCGCTCACGACCATCGCGAGCACGCCCGGCAGGCCGCAGAGCCGTTCCTTGTCGAACACGAACTGGGCCGGTGCCGTGGCCGGGTCGCTGCGCAGCGCGAGCATCGGTTCGGCCAGCGGCGTGGCGCCGCGCAGGTAGATCGTGGCGATGGCCTCGAAGCGCAGTGCCTCGGTGCTGGCGCACCAGGCCTCGGCCGGCAGGCCGCTGGCGCGAACCAGCCGGGCGGCATCCCAGGGCGCGCAGGCCAGCACCACGCGGTCGAAGGCTTCGCCGTCCACGCGCCAGGTCTTCGCCTCGGGCGCGATCGCGCGCACGCGCTGGCCGATGCGCAGGTTCGCGGCATGCGCGCGCAGCCAGGCGAGCGCCGCATCGGGCAGCAGCGCGCCGAGGTCGGCGCGCGGCAGCAGCAGGTCGGCGCCGCCGCTGCCGCTGAAGAGGGCATCGTGGAGCACGCGCAGGAAGACCTGGCCGCTCGATTGCGCAACGGGCGTGTTGAGCGCCGAGACGCACAGCGGCTCGATCAGCTCCTGCATCACGCGCGGCGTGAGGCCCGCGCAGAGCCCGGCGACGGTGGTGGAGGCGTCGCAGCGAAAGCCCTTCAAGCGCCAGCCGATCGCGGTGCGCAGCAGCGCGGACTTGTCGCGCCAGGTCCAGCCGCGCGCCTGGAAGATGCCCGCCAGCAGGTCGAGCGGCGCGGGCAGCCGCGGCAGCTGCAGGCCGCCGCCATCGGCGAAGCGCAGCGACAGCGGCAGGCGCAGCAGCACCCGCTCGGGATCGACGCCGACATCGCGCATCAGCTGCAGCGTGGCGCTGTAGGCGCCGATCAGGATGTGCTGGCCGTTGTCGAGCGCCATGCCGTGCATGTCGTCGACGCGGCGCGCGCGGCCGCCGGCATGGGGCGCGGCCTCGAACAGGGTGACCGCATGGCCCTGGCGCACGGCCTCGACCGCGCAGGCCAGGCCGGCCCAGCCCGCGCCGACGACCGCCAGCCTCACAGCCGGCCCAGCGCCTGCACCTTCCAGGCCAGCCACAGCTTGCGCACGGGCGTGAGGCTCACGCGCTGGTTCAGCACCTGGAAGTCGTCGCGCTCGATCTCGCGCAGCAGGGTGCGGTAGATGCTGGCCATCATCAGGCCAGGCTTCTGCGCGCGGCGGTCGGCTGCGGGCAGCAGCGCCAGCGCCTCGTCGTAGGCGGCATGGGCGCGCTGGGCCTGGAACTTCATCAGCGCGACGAAGCGCTCGGAATGCACGCGGTTGAGGATCTCGTGCGCCTTGACCTCGTGCTTCTGCAGGTCGTTGACCGGCAGGTAGATGCGGGCGCGCAGGGCGTCCTCGCCCACGTCGCGGATGATGTTGGTGAGCTGCAGCGCGAGCCCGAGCTTGTGCGCGTAGGCCGTGGTCTGCGCCTCGGTCTGGCCGAAGATGCGCGCCGCCACCTCGCCCACCACGCCCGCCACCAGGTGGCAGTAGCGCGCGAGGCCGGGGAAGTCGAGGTAGCGGGTCTGCTCGAGGTCCATCTGGCAGCCCTCGATGACCTGGTCGAGCTGGCGCGCCTCGATGCCGTAGGCCGCCACGTGCGGCATCAGCGCCTGCATCACCGGATGGTGTGGCGTGCCCGCGAAGGACTGGGCCACCTCGGTGCGCCACCAGGCCAGCTTGGTGGCGGCCACGCCGGGGTCGCTGACCTCGTCGACCACGTCGTCGACCTCGCGGCAGAAGGCGTAGAAGGCGGTGATGGCCGCGCGCCGCGGCTTGGGAAGGAACAGGAAGGCGTAATAGAAACTGCTGCCCGAGGCGGCGGCCTTGTCTTGCACGTATTGCTCGGGATTCATCGGGAGGGCGCTGCGTTCATGGGCCGTGATTGTCTCCGCATCCGCAGCGCCTTCCAGAGCAGGACCGGCGCATCGGCCTTGCCGATCGTGGGCCGCTGCGTGAAGCTGTCGAAGCCCAGGTCCTCGATCTTGTCGAGGATGCGCAGGCCGCCCTGCACGACCAGGCGCAGCTCCCAGCCGGCGCGCCCCGGCAGGCGGTGCACCAGCGGCGCGCCCTGCTGCATCAGCTCGCGGGCCCAGAACGACACCACCGAGATCAGGTTGATCGCCTCCTGCGGCGGCGGGTAGGCGGGCGAGAGCGGCGCGAACACCTTGAAGTGCTGGCGCGTGAAGCCGCGCCGGGCGCAGTCGGTCAGCGGGAAGTAGAAGCGCCCGCGCGGCAGGTCCACGCTCGGGTCCTGCCAGAAATTGATCAGCTGCAGCGCGCTGCAGATGGCGTCGCTCTGCGCGAGCGAGGGCGCGTCGTGCACGCCGTACAGGTGCAGCAGCAGCCGGCCCACGGGGTTGGCCGAGCGGCGGCAGTAGTCGAGCAGTTCCTCGCGGTCGGCGTAGTCGCTGCCGTCGCGGGTCTTCACGATGTCCTGCATGAAGGCGTCGAGCAGGTCGGCCAGCAGCGTCTCGGGCAGGCCGAAGGCTTCGATGCTGTGGGCCAGCGGGCCGAACACCCCGGCCCAGGGCCCGGCCGGATCGACCCGGCCCCGGGCCGCGTCGGCCAGCGCGGCGCGGTAGGCGTGCAGCTCGGCCAGGCGTTCCCCGGGCGTGGCCTGGCCCTCGTCGGCGATGTCGTCGGCGGTGCGCGCGAAGTGGTAGATGGCCGCGATCGGCGCGCGCAGCCGCGGCGGGCACAGCCACGAGGCCACGGGAAAATTCTCGTAGTGCGTCGGCGCGGCGGCGGCGTGGGGGGGAGGGGGCGTCTGGGACACGCTGCGATTGTCAACCAGCACGGCTATGCTCCCGGCGTTCCCACTCTCGATTCTTGTCCCATGAATGCACCGGCCAGGACCTCCACCGCGCAAGGCGACGCGGCGCACCCGGCCGGCAAGGGCCTGGTCGTGATCGCGGCGCTCGGCGTCGTGTTCGGCGACATCGGCACCTCGCCGCTGTACGCCTTCAAGGAAACCCTGAATCCCGAGCACGGCGTGCCGTTCTCGCCCGACGCGGTGCTCGGGCTGCTGTCGCTGATCTTCTGGGGCCTGCTGTTCGTGGTGACGCTCAAGTACGTGGTGTTCGTGCTGCGCGCCGACCACGACGGCGAGGGCGGCATCCTGGCGCTGCAGGCGCTGGCGCGCAATGCGGCCTCGCGCATCGGCGCGAAGCCCTGGCTCGGTCACGCGATCGGGCTGCTCGGCCTGGTGGGCGCGGCCATGTTCTACGGCGACAGCCTGATCACGCCCGCGATCTCGGTGCTGTCGGCGGTCGAGGGGCTGGAGGTGCGCGCGCCAGTGCTCGAGCGCGCGGTGCTGCCGATCACGGTGGCGATCCTGATCGCGCTGTTCGCGGTGCAGAAGAAGGGCACCGGTGCGGTCGGCAAGGTGTTCGGGCCGGTGATGCTGCTGTGGTTCATGGTGATCGGCGTGGCCGGATTGATGCAGGTGCTGGCCCAGCCGCAGGTGCTGGCGGCGCTCGATCCGCGGCGCGCCGTGCTGTTCCTGGTCGAGCACCGGCTGCAGTCGCTGGCGGTGCTGGGCGCGGTGTTCCTGGCCTTCACTGGCGGCGAGGCGCTCTATGCCGACATGGGCCATTTCGGCGCGCGGCCGATCCGGCTCGCCTGGCTCTTCATCGCGCTGCCGGGGCTGGTGCTCAACTACTTCGGCCAGGGCGCGCTGGTGCTGGCCAATCCGGCGGCGATCGACAACCCCTTCTTCCGGCTCTTTCCGGCCTGGGGCGTGCTGCCGATGGTGCTGCTGGCCGCGATGGCGACGGTGATCGCCTCGCAGGCCGTGATCTCGGGCGCCTTCTCGCTCACGGCGCACGCGATGCGCATGGGCTACCTGCCGCGCATGCGCGTGATCCAGACCTCGGGCACGGCCATCGGCCAGATCTACGTGCCGACCGTCAACTGGCTGCTGATGGTGGGCGTGCTGCTGCTGGTGCTGGGCTTCCGCAGCTCGAGCGCGCTGTCGGCGGCCTACGGCATCGCGGTGTCGATCACCATGGTCACGACCACCCTGCTGGCCGGCATCGTGGCCTGGGGGCTGTGGCGCTGGAACAAGCCGGCGGTGGCACTGGGCGTGGCGGCCTTCGCGGCGGTCGACCTGACCTTCGTGGTCGCCAACAGCCTCAAGGTGGCAGAGGGCGGCTGGCTCACGCTCGCGGTGGCCGCGGGCGTGATGCTGCTGTTCACCACCTGGGCCAAGGGGCGGCGCCTGGGGCTGGAGGCGGCCGCGGCCGAGAGCCTGCCGCTGCGGCCCTTCTTCGAGTCGCTGGCCCACCACATGCCGCACCGGGTGCAGGGCACGGCGGTGTTCCTCAACGTCAACGTGACCTCGGTGCCGCATGCGCTGCTGCACAACCTCAAGCACAACCAGGTGCTGCACGAGCAGGTGATCGTGCTGCGCGTGCTGCCCTGCGACACGCCGCGCGTCGACGCGCGCCTGCGCATCGAGGCCGAGTCGCTGATGACCGGCATCTGGATCGTGACCGCGCGCCACGGCTTCATGGAGCGGCCCGACGTGCCCGAGTTCATCCGCATCCTGGCCTACCAGAAGACGCTGGCCATCGACTCGATGAAGACCTCGTACTTCGTCTCGCGCGCCTCGGTGGGCGAGGAGCACCTGCCGGGTCTCAATCCGATCCGGCGCGCGCTGTTCGGCTGGCTGCAGCGCAACGCGGGGCGTGCCTCCGACTACTTCGAGCTGCCCGACAACCGGCTGGTGGAAATGGGCCAGAGGACCTGAGCACGAGGCGGCCGCCGGCGCTACTGACCGGCGGGTAATTGACAGCGGTTCACGTTTACCCTAGATTACTAACCGGTGGGTCATTAAAGGCCCGGTTCGTTCCTTCCAGGGTGTCTCATGACCGCCTCCCAATCCATCTTCTTGCTCGACCGCGCGGCCGCCTGGCTGCTGGTTCCCGCCCTCGTGGCCCTGGCCGGCTGCTCGCCGTCCAAACCCGCGGAGGAACCGGTCCGCGCGGTCAAGCTGGTGACCGTGGGCACCAGTGCCTACGATGCCCAGCCCGAGTTCTCGGCCGAGGTGCGGGCGCGCGTCGAGTCGCGCCTGGGCTTCCGCGTGGCGGGCAAGATCACGCGCCGCCAGGCCGAGCTCGGCCAGCGCGTGCAGGCCGGCCAAGTGTTGGCCCAGCTCGATCCGCAGGACTACCGGCTGGCCGCCGAAGCCGCGCGCGCCCAGCAGGCCGCGGCGCTGACCAACCGCGACCTGGCCGCGGCCGACCTCAAGCGCTACCGCGAGCTGCGCGAGCAGAACTTCATCAGCGGCGCCGAGCTCGAGCGCCGCGAATCGACCTGGAAGGCGGCGCAGGCGCAGCTCGAGCAGGCCCAGGCGCAGCTCTCGTCGCAGGGCAACCAGGCCGCCTACACGACGCTGGTGGCCGACGTGGCCGGCGTCATCACCGCCATCGAGGCCGAACCGGGCCAGGTGGTGCAGGCCGGCACGCCGGTGGTGCGGATCGCGCAGGACGGCGCGCGCGACGTGGTGTTCGCGGTGCCGGAAGACCGCGCGGGGCTGATCAAGCCCGGCTCGGCGGTCGCGGTGCGCGGCTGGTCGGGCGGCGAGGAGCTGCAGGGCCAGGTGCGCGAGGTGGCGGCCAGCGCCGATGCCGTGACGCGCACCTTCACCGTGAAGGTGGCGATCGATGCCGCGAGCGCGCCCGCGCTCGGTGCCACGGTCTATGCGCGGCCGCAGGCGCTCGCGCGCGGCGGCCCGGCCGTCGTCAAGCTGCCGACCAGCGCGCTGCGCCAGGAAGGCAAGGGCACGGCCGTGTGGGTGCTCGACAAGTCGACCATGACCGTGCGCTCGCAGCCGGTGCAGGTGGCGACCGCCGACGGCAACGAGGCCGTGATCGGCGCCGGCGTCACGCCCGGCATGCAGGTGGTGGTGGCGGGCGTGCACGTGCTGTCGCCGGGCCAGAAGGTCACGATCTACCAGCCGCGCGAAGTGGCGGCGGGCGGGGCGGACGCTGGCGGTGCCACGCAGGGCGTCGCGCCCGTGGCCGCCAACAAGAAGGAGATCGCAGCGGGTGCCGGCAAATGAGCGGCGCTGACAAGGCGACGCACGGCACCGAGCCGGCCGGCCGCGCGGGCGGCTTCAATCTCTCGAAATGGGCGCTCGACCACGCGCCGCTCACGCGCTACCTGATGCTGGTGCTGATGGTGCTGGGCGCCTTCGCCTACTTCCAGCTCGGGCAGGACGAGGATCCGCCCTTCACCTTCCGCGCGATGGTGGTGCGCACCTACTGGCCCGGCGCCACCGCGCAGCAGGTGGCCGAGCAGGTCACCGACAAGCTCGAGCGCACGCTGCAGGAGGCGCCGTACGCCGACAAGATCCGCAGCTACTCGAAGCCCGGCGAGTCGCAGATCATCTTCCAGATCAAGGACTCCTCGAAGGCGAGCGAGGTCGCCAACGTCTGGTACACGGTGCGCAAGAAGATCGGCGACATGCGCGGCACCCTGCCGGCGGGGGTGCAGGGGCCGTTCTTCAACGACGACTTCGGCGACGTCTACGGCGTGATCTACGCGCTCGAGAGCGAGGGCTTCAGCTATGCCGAGCTCAAGACCCTGGCCGACGACGTGCGCCAGCAGCTGCTGCGCGTGAAGGACGTGGCCAAGGTCGACCAGTTCGGCGTGCAGGACGAGAAGGTCTACATCGAGATCTCGCAGAAGCGCCTGGCGCAGCTGGGCCTCGACTTCAACGCCGTGCTGCAGCAGCTCGGCTCGCAGAACGCCATCGAGAGCGCCGGCACGATCCAGTCGCCGCTCGACGTGGTGCAGGTGCGCGTGGGCGGCCAGTTCACCAGCGTCGACCAGCTGCGCGAGATGCCGATCCGCGGCAGCTCGGGCAACCAGCTCAAGCTCGGCGACATCGCCGAGATCCGCCGCGGCTACATCGACCCGCCCTCGGTCAAGGTGCACCACCAGGGCAAGGAAGTGATCGCGCTGGGCGTGTCGATGACCAAGGGCGGCGACATCATCGCGCTGGGCAAGGCGCTGCGCGCGGCCACCGCTGGCATCGACAAGCAGCTGCCGCTGGGCGTGAAGCTCGCGCAGGTGCAGGACCAGCCGGTCGCCGTGGCGAGCTCGGTCAACGAGTTCGTGCGCGTGCTGATCGAGGCCGTGGCCATCGTGCTGGCGGTCAGCATCATCTCGCTGGGCCTGCACAAGGGCGGGCGCTTCGGCTGGTACATCGACATGCGTCCGGGCCTGGTGGTGGCGATCACCATCCCGCTGGTGCTGGCCGTGACCTTCCTCGCGATGAACTACTTCGGCATCGGGCTGCACAAGATATCGCTGGGCTCGCTGATCATCGCGCTGGGCCTGCTGGTGGACGACGCGATCATCGCGGTCGAGATGATGGTGCGGAAGATGGAGGAGGGCTACGACAAGGTCCGCGCCGCCACCTTCGCCTACGACGTGACGGCCAAGCCCATGCTCACCGGCACCCTGATCACCGCCGCGGGCTTCCTGCCGATCGGCATCGCCAAGTCGGTGACCGGCGAATACACCTTCGCGATCTTCGCCGTGACGGTGATCGCGCTGGTGCTGTCGTGGATCGTCTCGGTGTACTTCGTGCCTTACCTGGGCACGCTGTTGCTCAAGGTCAAGCCGCACGACCCCGATGCGCCGCCGCACGAGCTGTTCGACACGCCGTTTTACAACGCCTTCCGCCGCGCGGTGAACTGGTGCGTGCAGCACCGCTGGCTGACCATCGGCGCCACCGTGCTGATCTTCGCGCTCGGCATCGTCGGCATGGGCAAGGTGCAGCAGCAGTTCTTCCCCGACTCGAGCCGGCCCGAGATCCTGGTCGACATCTGGTTCCCCGAGGGCACCTCGTTCCAGGCCAACGAGGAGGTGGCGAAGCGGGTCGAGCAGCGCATCCTCAAGGAAGCCGGCGTGAAGACCGTCAGCACCTGGATCGGCTCGGGCGTGCCGCGCTTCTACCTGCCGCTGGATCAGGTGTTCCCGCAGTCCAATGTCTCGCAGCTGATCGTGCTGGCGAGCGACCTCAAGGTGCGCGAGACGCTGCGGCTGTCGCTGCCCGGCCTGCTGGCGCAGGAATTCCCCGAGGTGCGCGGCCGCGTGAAGCTGCTGCCCAACGGGCCGCCGGTGCCGTACCCGGTGCAGTTCCGCGTGATCGGCACCGACCCGACGCAGCTTCGCGCGCGCGCCGACGAGGTCAAGGCCGTGCTGCGCGAGAACGCCAACATGCGCGGCGTGAACGACAACTGGAACGAGTCGGTGAAGGTGATCCGCCTCGAGGTCGACCAGGCCAAGGCGCGCGCGCTCGGCGTGACCAGCCAGGCCATCGCGCAGGCCTCGCGCACCATGTTCAGCGGCACCACCGTGGGCCAGTACCGCGAGAACGACCTGCTGATCGACATCGTGCTGCGCCAGTCGGCCGACGAGCGCGAAGCGATCTCCGACATCGGCAACGCCTACCTGCCGACGGCCTCGGGCCGCTCGATCCCGCTGACGCAGATCGCCAAGCCGGTGTTCACCTGGGAGCCGGGCGTGATGTGGCGCGAAAACCGCGACTACGCGATCACCGTGCAGGGCGACGTGACCGAGGGCCTGCAGGGCGCGACCGTGACCGACCAGTTGCTGCCGAAGCTGCGCGAGCTCGAGGCCGGCTGGCATGCGGCCGGGCAGGGCGCCTATCGCATCGAGGTGGCGGGTGCGGTGGAGGAGAGCAGCAAGGGTTCGGCCTCCATCGTGGCCGGCGTGCCGATCATGCTGTTCCTGGTGTTCACGCTGCTGATGCTGCAGCTGCACAGCTTCAGCCGCTCGCTGCTGGTGTTCATCACCGGCCCGATGGGCATCGCCGGCGTGGCCGGTGCGCTGCTGGTGCTGAACCGGCCCTTCGGCTTCGTCGCGCTGCTCGGCGTGATCGCGCTGATGGGGATGATCCAGCGCAACGCCGTGATCCTGATCGACCAGATCGAGCACGACCGCGCGGCCGGCGTGCCGGCCTGGGACGCCATCGTCGAGTCGGCCGTGCGCCGCCTGCGCCCGATCGTGCTGACCGCCGCGGCCGCCGTGCTGGCGATGATCCCGCTCTCGCGCAGCGTGTTCTGGGGGCCGATGGCGGTCGCCATCATGGGCGGGCTGATCGTGGCGACGGTGCTGACCTTGCTGGCGCTGCCGGCGATGTACGCGGCGGCGTTCCGCGTGAAGCGCGACGAGGCGCCGCCACCGGCACCGCAGGGCAACGGCGCCTTGCCGGGCCCCCAGGCGGCCTGAGCGCGCGGAATGCAGGGTTTGTCCCGCCCCGCGAGGCCACGAACTCCGCATGCAGGTCGAGCCGGGAGCCTCCCGGTTTCGACTAAAATGCGCGGTTGACCGATTTCGAGCGGACGGTCTTGGACTGCCGGGTTCTCCCCGGCGCCCAGGCCGTCCGCTTTTGCATTCACCTGAAAAAGGCAAAAGCGCGGGTGGCGAAATTGGTAGACGCACCAGGTTTAGGTCCTGACGTTCGCAAGAACGTGCCGGTTCGAGTCCGGCCCCGCGCACCAGCCAATCCCTCACTAGGAAGAAGTTCATGACCGTGACCGTTGAAACCCTCGAGAAGCTCGAACGCAAGATCACGCTGACCCTGCCGGTCGGCATCATCCAGTCCGAAGTCGATTCGCGCCTCAAGAAGCTCGCGCGCACCGTCAAGATGGACGGCTTCCGTCCCGGCAAGGTGCCGATGAACGTCGTGGCCCAGCGCTATGGCTACTCGGTGCAGTACGAGGTCATGAACGACAAGGTCGGCGAGGCCTTCTCGCAGGCCGCCAACGAAGCCAAGCTGCGCGTCGCCGGCCAGCCCCGCATCACCGAGAAGGAAGGCGCGCCCGAGGGCGAGCTGTCCTTCGACGCCGTGTTCGAGGTGTTCCCCGAAGTCAAGATCAACGACCTGTCGGGCGCCGAAGTCGAGAAGCTGTCGGCCGAAGTGGGCGACGACGCGATCGACAAGACGCTGGACATCCTGCGCAAGCAGCGCCGCACCTTCGCGCAGCGCGCGCAGGATGCCGTGGCCCAGGACGACGACCGCGTGACCGTCGACTTCGAAGGCAAGATCGACGGCGAGCCCTTCCAGGGCGGCAAGGCCGAGGACTTCCAGTTCGTGGTCGGCGAAGGCCAGATGCTCAAGGAATTCGAAGACGCCGTGCGCGGCATGAAGGCCGGCGACAGCCGCACCTTCCCGCTGTCGTTCCCGGCCGACTACCACGGCCAGGACGTGGCCGGCAAGCAGGCCGACTTCCTCGTCACGCTGAAGAAGATCGAGGCCTCGCACCTGCCCGAAGTCAACGAGCAGCTCGCCAAGTCGCTCGGCATCGCCGACGCCACGGTCGACGGCCTGCGCGCCGACATCAAGAAGAACCTCGAGCGCGAGGTCAAGTTCCGCCTGCTGGCGCGCAACAAGAACGCCGTGATGGATGCGCTGGTGGCCAACGCCGAGCTCGACCTGCCCAACGCCAGCGTGCAGTCCGAAGTCAACCGCATGATCGAAGGCGCGCGCGCCGAGCTCAAGCAGCGCGGCATCAAGGACGCCGACAAGGCACCGATCCCCGAGGAAGTGTTCCGTCCCCAGGCCGAGCGCCGCGTGCGCCTGGGCCTGGTGGTCGCCGAGCTGGTGCGCGCCAACAACCTGCAGGCCAAGCCCGAGCAGATCAAGGCCCACATCGACGAGCTCGCCTCGAGCTACGAGAAGCCGGCCGACGTGGTGCGCTGGTACTTCAGCGACAACAACCGCCTGGCCGAAGTCGAGGCCGTGGTGATCGAGAACAACGTGACCGATTTCGTGCTCGGCAAGGCCAAGGTCGCCGAGAAGTCGGTGTCGTTCGACGAACTGATGGCGCAGCAGCAACAGGCCTGATCGCCGCCTCGGCCCGGGACGCCATGGGGCTTGTGCTTTGCGGCACGAGCCCCATTTCACTCAGGCGTACAGTTCAGATTGACGACAGCGAACGAACCCTTCTCCGGAGCAAATTCATGAGCGCACAGGAAATCCAAGGCCTCGGCATGGTCCCGATGGTCATCGAGCAATCGGGCCGTGGCGAACGGTCCTACGACATCTACTCGCGGCTCCTCAAGGAGCGCATCATCTTCCTGGTGGGCGAGGTCAACGACCAGACCGCCAACCTCGTGGTGGCCCAGCTGCTGTTCCTGGAGAGCGAGAACCCCGACAAGGACATCTCGTTCTACATCAACTCCCCGGGCGGCAGCGTCACGGCCGGCATGGCGATCTACGACACCATGCAGTTCATCAAGCCCGAGGTCTCGACCCTGTGCGTGGGCTTCGCGGCCAGCATGGGCGCGTTCCTGCTCGCGGCCGGTGCCAAGGGCAAGCGCTTCTCGCTGCCCAACTCCAAGATCATGATCCACCAGGTGCTCGGCGGCGCCCGCGGCCAGGCCACCGACATCGAGATCCATGCGCGCGACATCCTGCGCACCAAGGACCAGATGAACCGCATCCTGGCCGAGCGCACCGGCCAGCCGCTGGACAAGGTCAAGGCCGATACCGAGCGCGACTACTTCCTGACGGCCGACGAGGCCAAGGATTACGGCCTGGTCGACCAGGTGATCGCAAAGCGCCCCTGAGCAGGGGCCCGGCGCCCTGGCGTCACGACGCCGGCGGCGCCAAAAAGGCAACAACGGCGTTTTCCACACGGGAAACGCCGTTTTTGTTTCGTTATCATTGTCCAAACCCGTTACGAGGCACCTGTCCATGGCCGAGAAAAAAGGCACTTCCAGCGAAAAAACGCTCTACTGCTCGTTCTGCGGCAAAAGCCAGCACGAGGTGAAGAAGCTGATCGCGGGTCCTTCGGTCTTCATCTGCGACGAGTGCATCGATCTCTGCAACGAGATCATCCGCGACGAACTGCCCGCCGGAGAAGAAGCGCGCGATGCGCGCAACGACCTGCCGACGCCGCTCGAGATCAAGACCAACCTCGACAACTACGTGATTGGCCAGGAGCCGGCCAAGCGCATGCTGTCGGTGGCCGTCTACAACCACTACAAGCGCCTGCGCCACAAGGAAAAGGCCAAGGGCGAGGACGTGGAGCTCAGCAAGAGCAACATCCTGCTGATCGGCCCCACGGGCTCGGGCAAGACGCTGCTCGCGCAGACGCTGGCGCGCCAGCTCGACGTGCCCTTCGTGATGGCCGACGCCACCACGCTGACCGAGGCCGGCTATGTCGGCGAGGACGTCGAGAACATCATCCAGAAGCTGCTGCAGAGTTGCAACTACGAAGTCGAGCGCGCGCAGCGCGGCATCGTCTACATCGACGAGATCGACAAGATCTCGCGCAAGTCCGACAACCCCTCGATCACGCGCGACGTGTCGGGCGAGGGCGTGCAGCAGGCGCTGCTGAAGCTCATCGAAGGCACCATGGCCAGCGTGCCGCCCCAGGGCGGGCGCAAGCACCCGAACCAGGACTTCCTGCAGATCGACACGACCAACATCCTGTTCATCTGCGGCGGTGCCTTCGCGGGCCTCGAGAAGGTGATCGAGAACCGCACCGAGGCCTCGGGCATCGGTTTCGGCGCCAGCGTCAAGAGCAAGGCCCAGCGCAGCCTCACCGAGGTGTTCCGCGACGTCGAGCCCGAGGACCTGATCAAGTTCGGCCTGATCCCCGAGCTCGTGGGCCGCATGCCCGTGGTGGCCTCGCTGGCCGAGCTCAGCGAGGACGCGCTGGTGCAGATCCTCACCGAGCCCAAGAACGCCGTGGTCAAGCAGTTCACCAAGCTGCTGCAGATGGAGGGCGTGGACCTCGAGATCCGTCCCGCCGCCCTCAAGGCGATCGCGCGCAAGGCGCTGGCCCGCAAGACCGGCGCGCGCGGCCTGCGTTCGATCCTCGAACAGTCGCTGATCGACACGATGTTCGAGCTACCCAATGCCACCAATGTCGACAAGGTCGTGGTCGAGGAATCGACCATCGACGAGAACAAGCCCCCGCTGCTCGTGTACCGCGAGGCAGCCAAGAAGGCCTGAGTGACTCCCGCGCCGGCTCTTCCCCCCGAGATGCCCGGCGTCTTCGACAAAGACTGCGGCCGCGGGCTTGAAATGCCCGTGTCGCCGTCCATCTTTGCTTGATCAATCAAAGGATATCCATGTCCGGTCATACCCCTCTGCCCGCCGACGCCATCGACCTGCCGCTGCTGCCGCTGCGCGATGTCGTCGTGTTCCCCCATATGGTGATCCCGCTGTTCGTGGGGCGCCCCAAGAGCATCAAGGCGCTCGAGCTGGCCATGGAGGCCGAGCGCCGCATCATGCTGGTGGCACAGAAGGCCGCCGCCAAGGACGAGCCCTCGGTCGAGGACATGTTCGAGGTCGGCTGCGTCTCCACCATCCTGCAGATGCTCAAGCTGCCCGACGGCACGGTGAAGGTGCTGGTCGAGGGCCAGCAACGCGCCCGCGTGAACCGCATCGATGACGGCGAGACGCACTTCTCGGCCAACGTGACGCCAGTGGCGACACCCGAGGGCGGCGAGAAGGGCACCGAGGTCGAAGCGCTGCGCCGCGCGGTGATGCAGCAGTTCGACCAGTACGTGAAGCTCAACAAGAAGATTCCGCCCGAGATCCTGACCTCGATCTCGAGCATCGACGATCCGGGCCGCCTGGCCGACACGATCGCCGCGCACCTGCCGCTCAAGCTCGACAACAAGCAGGCGGTGCTCGATCTCGACGACACCAAGGCACGGCTGGAGAACCTGTTCGGACAGCTCGAGCGCGAAGTCGACATCCTCAACGTCGACAAGAAGATCCGTGGCCGCGTGAAGCGCCAGATGGAGAAGAACCAGCGCGACTTCTACCTCAACGAGCAGGTGAAGGCGATCCAGAAGGAGCTCGGCGAAGGCGAGGAGGGCGCGGACATCGAGGAGATCGAGAAGAAGATCAAGCTCGCCAAGATGCCCAAGGACGCGCTCAAGAAGGCCGAGGGCGAGCTCAAGAAGCTCAAGCTGATGTCGCCGATGTCGGCCGAAGCCACCGTGGTGCGCAACTACATCGACGTGCTGGTGGGCCTGCCCTGGGCCAAGCGGACCAAGATCAAGCACGACCTCGCGAACGCCGAGGCGGTGCTCAACGCCGACCACTACGGCCTCGAGAAGGTCAAGGACCGCATCCTCGAATACCTCGCGGTGCAGCAGCGTGTCGACAAGGTCAAGGCGCCGATCCTGTGCCTCGTGGGCCCGCCGGGCGTGGGCAAGACCTCGCTCGGGCAGTCGATCGCCAAGGCGACCGGCCGCAAGTACACCCGCATGGCGCTCGGCGGCATGCGCGACGAGGCCGAGATCCGCGGCCACCGCCGCACCTACATCGGCGCGCTGCCGGGCAAGGTGCTGCAGGGGCTGAGCAAGATCGGTACGCGCAATCCGCTGTTCCTGCTCGACGAGATCGACAAGCTGGGCACCGACTTCCGCGGCGACCCGTCGAGCGCACTGCTCGAGGTGCTCGACCCCGAGCAGAACCACACCTTCGGCGACCACTACGTGGAAGTCGACTTCGACCTGAGCGACGTCATGTTCGTCGCCACCTCGAACTCGATGAACATCCCGCCGGCGCTGCTGGACCGCATGGAAGTCATCCGCCTCTCGGGCTACACCGAGGACGAGAAGACCAACATCGCGATCAAGTACCTGCTGCCCAAGCAGCTGAAGAACAACGGCGTGAAGGAAGAGGAACTGCTCGTCACCGAGGAGGCCGTGCGCGACATCGTGCGCTACTACACGCGCGAAGCCGGCGTGCGTTCGCTCGAGCGCGAGCTCTCGAAGATCTGCCGCAAGGTGGTCAAGGGCCTGCTGCTCAAGCAGATGACGCCCCAGGTCGTGGTCACGGGCGAGAACCTCAACGACTTCCTCGGCGTGCGCAAGTTCACCTTCGGCCTGGCCGAGAAGCAGAACCAGGTCGGCCAGGTGGTCGGCCTCGCATGGACCGAGGTCGGCGGCGATCTGCTGACGATCGAGGCCGTGACCATGCCCGGCAAGGGCGTGATCAGCCGCACCGGTTCGCTGGGCGACGTGATGAAGGAATCGGTCGAGGCCGCGCGCACCGTGGTGCGCAGCCGCTCGCGCCGCCTGGGCATCAAGGACGAGGTGTTCGAGAAGCGCGACATCCACATCCACGTGCCCGACGGCGCCACGCCCAAGGACGGCCCGAGCGCGGGCGCGGCGATGACCACGGCCTTCGTGTCGGCGCTCACGGGCATCCCGGTGCGCGCCGATGTGGCGATGACCGGCGAGATCACGCTGCGCGGCGAGGTCACGGCGATCGGCGGCCTGAAGGAAAAGCTGCTGGCGGCCCTGCGCGGCGGCATCAAGACGGTGCTGATCCCCGAGGAGAACGCCAAGGACCTGCAGGACATTCCCGAGAACGTGAAGAACGGCCTCGAGATCGTGCCGGTCAAGTGGATCGACAAGGTGCTCGAGATCGCGCTCGAGAAGCAGCCCACGCCGCTGTCCGACGAGGAGGTCGCGGCCTCGGCGGCGGCCGTGGCCGAGATCGCGAAGCAGCGCGAGTCGCAGGCATCGGAAGGCTCGGTCAAGCACTGAACGACACGATCATGAAATTCGGGGGCTCGCCTTGCGAAACCCCGAAAATCTGGTCTATAATTCAAGGCTCGAAACGCGGGAATAGCTCAGTTGGTAGAGCGCAACCTTGCCAAGGTTGAGGTCGAGAGTTCGAGACTCTTTTCCCGCTCCAGTTTTGAAAAAGGGAAGCAACAGCTTCCCTTTTTTTCGCTAGTTCGATTTCGTTTTTCTGCGTGGCGCGATAGCAAAGCGGTTATGCAACGGATTGCAAATCCGTCTAGTCCGGTTCGACTCCGGATCGCGCCTCCACACTTCTCCCGTTGAATCCAGCGTCGATACACCAGGCCCCGCCAACCACGTTGACGGGGCTCGTTTCGTTTGGGGTATCGTCGTCATTCAACCCGGGGCCCGGATGGTGAAATTGGTAGACACATCGGACTTAAAATCCGCCGCTTCCTTAATCGGGGCATACGGGTTCGACCCCCGTTCCGGGCACCACATCTAACAAGGGAGCATTCAATGCCTCGCTACAACGCTCCATTCGAAATTCATGTGCATGGCGACGTGGCCCTGCGTTCGGACGTCGGTTTCGACCAGATCCAGGAAGCGCTGAAGCCGCTGTGGAAATACGCGGGCGCCAAGTCGCTCGCCGACGGGGCCGCCAGCTCCTACGAGGAAGAACCCGGCATCCGTTTCGAGCCCAAGGACCACATGCTCCAGATGTGCTGGACCGTGGCCGGCGACGAGGATTTCCGCCAGGCGCTCGACGAGATGTGCATGGCGCTGAACGAACTCTCCGAACGCGGCGCGGCCATCGAGGTCACCTTCTACGACACCGATTTCGACGAGGAAGAGGGCGACCCCGACGAGGAGTCGCGCGACGACTTCGTGATGCTGTTCGTGGGCCCGAATCCGGCCGCGATCATGCAGGTGCAGCGCGACCTGCTGGTCGAGGACGTGGTGAACCTGATGGAGCGCCACTTCGACGGCGCCGAGCTCGGCGGCGTGGTGGCCGAGATCGACCGCCTGTTCAGCGACCGCTTCGATGCGCTGGTGAACTCGCTCGAGATCGGCAAGCGCCCGCGCGGCACCGGCGGCACCGGTGGTGGCGGCGGCAGCGGCCATGGCGGCGGACGCCGCCCGCGCCACCTGCACTGAGCGCCACACGCCTGCCACGCGGCGCCACCACCATCCGCCGCATGGCAGCGCTCTTTCCTTCCTCCGCCCTCAACGCCGGCGTGCGCAAGCGCGAGGTGTTCGGCTGGGCCATGTACGACTTCGCCAACTCGGGCTACACGACCGTGGTCATCACGGCCGTGTTCGCCGCCTATTTCGTGGGCGGCATCGCCAAGGGCGCGCCCTGGGGCCCGTTCGCCTGGACGGTGGCGCTCAGCATCTCCTACGCGATCGTGATGTTCACGATGCCGGCCATCGGTGCCTGGGCCGACCTGCGCGCGGCCAAGAAGCGGCTGCTGGTCATCACGACCGTGGGCTGCGTCATCGGCACCGCGGCGCTGGCGCTCTCGCCGCGCTTCTCGGGCGCCACGGGCGTGGCCGTCGCGATGCTGCTGATCGTGGTGTCGAACACCTTCTACTCCTACGGCGAGTCGCTGACCGGCGCCTTCCTGCCCGAGCTCGCGACGCCCGAAGGCATGGGCAAGGTCAGCGGCTGGGGCTGGGCCTTCGGCTATGTCGGCGGCATGCTGGCGCTGGGCTTGTGCCTGGCCTACGTGCTGTGGTCGCAGGCGCGGGGCCTGCCGGCCTCGCACTTCGTGCCGGTGACGATGCTGATCACCGCCGCGATCTACGGCACGGCCGCCTGCGCCACCTTCGTGCTGCTGCCCGAGCGCGCCAGGCCCAGTGCGCAGGCCCTCGGCGACGCCAGGGCGCCCAGCGCCTGGCAACAGCTGCGCTCCACCTTCCGCCAGGCGCGCGCCTACCGCGACTTCATGACCCTGCTGGCCTGCACCGTCTGCTACCAGGGCGGCGTGGCGGTGGCGATCACGCTGGCCGCGATCTATGCCGAGCAGGTGATCGGTTTCGTCGCGAGCGAGACCATGGTGCTGATCTTCGTGCTCAACATCGCGGCCGCGCTCGGTGCCTTCGGTTTCGGCTACGTGCAGGACCGCATCGGCCACAAGACCTCGCTGGCCGTCACGCTGGTGGCCTGGGTCGCGGTCTGCGTGATCGCCGCGGTGGTCACGACCAAGGGCGGCTTCTGGTGGGCCGCGGCCATCGCGGGCCTCGCGATGGGCTCGAGCCAGTCGGCCGGCCGGGCGATGACCGGCTACTTCGCGCCGCCGGCCCAGATGGCCGAGTTCTTCGGCCTCTGGTCCTTCGCCACGCGGCTCGCGAGCATCGTCGGCCCGCTGGCCTACGGCGCGGTCACCTGGCTCACGGCCGGCAACCAGCGCATCGCGATCCTGTCGACCGCCGTGCTGTTCGTCGCCGGCCTGCTGCTGCTGTGGCCGATCGACGTGCGGCGCGGCCGCGAGGCCGCGCTGCGAGGGCAGGGGTAGGTCTCAGGAGCCGCCGAACAGGCTGCCGTTGGTGATCGGCCAGGCCGCCTTGACCTGCGTCTTCCAGTTGGCCGTGTTCTTCACGCTGGCCGCGAAGCTCGCGATGTCGGCCGGCGTCGGCGAGGCCGGCAGCATCGGGCCGTTGTAGAGCACGTCGAACCTGTCGGGGAAGTTGATCGCGGCACCCGCGGCGCTCAGCGTCGCGGGGATGCTGCCGGCGCCCGTGGCCGGTCCCACCGTGATGCTCGCCAGGTAGTTGCCCACGCCGCTGATCGCACCGGCCGCGCCGTCGCCCAGGCCCGCGATGGTGCCGCCGACGAAGGCGTAGACCGTCTCGTTGGTGGCGCTGAGGCCGCCGCCCGCGCCCTGCGTGGTGCCGATGTTGGCGAGCGGGTTGGTGCCCTTGCTCACGTCCGGCTGGATCGTCACGATGGTGCCCACCGCGAGGTCGCGGTCGGCGGTCCAGACGTAGGCGCTCTCGTTGGTGACCCCGTCGAACTCCTTGTCGGCGGTGCGGTCGCGGTCGGTGAAGATGATGCGCGTGCCGCTGTCCATCGGCTTGAGCAGCACGAAGGCGAAGGCATCGGGGCTGTCGGCGTTCAGGCCCAGGAACAGGATGTCGCCGGGGCCGTACGAAGGCGGCGCGCTGGTGGTGAAAGCGATGGTGCTCGCGTCGGACACGCCCGCGAAGGCGTTGCCCTTGGCATCGAGGACCGCATTGGCGTCGACCGTCAGGTAGTAGCCGGTGGACGCGGCGAGCGGCTGGCTCGGCGTGAAGGTCAGCACGTTGAAGGCGCGCTGCACGCGCGCGGCCGGGCTCGTGGCCGAGAAGGTCTCGACCACGCTGCCGTCGGCCTTGTGCAGCACGATGTTGCCGGCGCCGAGGCGCACGCCTTCGTTGAAGTTCAGCGTGATCTTCGAGTTCACGCCCACGCTGCCGTCGTTGCCCTTGGGCGATGCGCTCTTGAGCACCGGCGCCGCGGTGTCGACCCAGGGCTGGCCCAGGCGCACGACGAAGCCTTCAAACTTCTGGTCGGCTGGCGAGAGGTCCTTCGAGGGCTTGCTCTGGTTCTTCCAGATGCTGTCGCCGTTGTCGAGCAGCAACTGGACCTGGGTGCCGGCCTGGACCGGTCCTGGAACCTCGACGACCGACTCGAAGCTTCCGGCCGAAGCCGTCTGCGCGGGGTCGAGGTTGGTCGAACTCTTGCGCAGCACGTCGAGGTCGTTCGAGAGCTCGACCGGCGCGTCGGCCGCATTGCCGCTCCACGCGAACAGCGCGAAGTTGCGGTCTACGTCGGCGCTGGCTGGGCCCGCGGGGCCGGCGGTGATCAGGTAGCGGCCATCGGTGCCCTTGTCGATCGAGCGGATGCCGCGGCCGCCGAGGTCGATCTCGATCGGCGCACCGAAGCTGGCCTGCGTGGCGGTCTTGTTCACCAGCGCGGCGTAGTTCTGCACCGGAACGATCAGTGCCTTGGTGCGCGTGGCGGTGTCGGTCTGCGGGGCGCGGAAGCCCAGCCACAGCGCGGTGTCGCCCGGCGAGGAGGCCATGCCCTCGATCGAGAAGCCGTTGACCTGCTCGGGGATCACGCCCTTGGCGGCCGAGACGGCGAAGCCGAAGTGGTTGGCGCCCAGGCCGTGGCCGTTGGCCGTGTCCCAGGCCACGAGCTGGCTCTCGAGCTGCGCGAACTCGCCGACGTAGTCGAAGGTGGTGGCGGCACCGGTGCCGCTGACCTTGACCGCGAGCAGGTGCGAGCGCGCGGGCGCGTCCGAGCCGTCCTTCTTGTTGCTGTTGGAGCCGGTGAGATACAGCGTGTCGCCGATGCGCACGCCGGCCTCGAGGTCGAGCTCGTCGGTCAGCTTGGGACCGTTGTCCTGGTAGCTCCATTCCTTGACCGCGGCGCCGCCGGCACGCGGATACACGCGCAGCACGTTGGCCTCGTCGTCGGCCACGATCATGAAGCCGTCGGGCAGCGCGAAGGCGGTCGAGGCGTCGGAGGAGCCGACCTTGGTGCCGGCATTGGGCGTGAAGGTCGCGCTCGAGACGAGCTGGTCCTGCGGCGCCGGCGGGGGCGCGGGCGGTGCCGTGTTCGTGGGCGGCGGCAGGAAGCCGACGAAACCGCCGTCGCTACCGCCGCCACCGCAGGCGGCCAGCATCAGCGAGAGGGCGCTGGCGAGCAGCATGGGCTTGAAGGGAATGCGGGTCGAACGAAGCGGAGTGGGCGTTGTCATGGTGCGCGGTGGTTGTTCTGAACAAACCGCGCATGCTGGTACTTTGGAATGACATTTCCGTGAAACACCGGGGTGCTCGACGGTAAAGACGCGATGTCAGAACGAAGACTGCCGCAGCGACTTCGGCACCTTGTAGCGCTCGCCGTCGTAGCGCAGCGTCACCGCGCTGAAACGCGCGGGCAGCGCCTTCTCGACGCAGCCCTGGTCCTCCGACGGCTGCGCGCGGCTTTGCACCACGGTGCGCGACAGCATCAGGTCGGCATAGCCGTTGCTCGCGGCCTTGCCCACCGAGAGCATGGTGCGCAGCTTCTCGAAATGCCCGGCGCAGGCCGAGGCATCCCATTCGCCGCTCTCGCGGTCGAGCTCGATCTCCTGCAGCACCTGGCGCAGCTTCGCCCCCTGCTGCACGTACAGGCGCAGCGTCTCGCTCGCAGCGCTGGCCGCGCCGATGTCGCGGTAGCGCACGCGCAGGCCGAAGGCGCGGGTGTCGCTCGCGAGCACGTAGCGCGAGGTGTCGATGCGCACGTCCTGGATCAGGTTGCGGCGGTCTTCGTCGAGCGCCTCGGCCTGGAAGATCCGGCCGATGACGGTGTCGCGCTCGGTGTTGCCGTTGTCGGGCCGCTGGATCAGCAGCACCTCGAGGTCGTAGACCTTGGCGCCGTTGTCGCTGGTCTCGCGCGGCATCGGCAGCACGACGATGCTGCGGCCCGGATAGGCCGGCCAGGGCTTGCAGGCGGCCAGCCGCTCGTCGAGCGGGCGCTGCGGATGCAGCTTGGCGTGCATGCGCTCGGCCAGGCCGCTCTCGCAGGCCGCATGGCCCGCGCCGGCCGCGAGCAGGCCGGCGAGCAGGAGGGCGAGATGGCGCAGCGGGCGCATGGAATGGGGCGGCCGTTCAGGCCGTGCTCGCCTGCGGCCGATCGGGCAGCAGGTCGGAAGGACGCAGGCCCAGCCAGCGCGCGGCAGCGCTCTGGAGCACCGCGGCATCGCCGCTGCTGCGCAGCGCCACCCAGGCGTCCTCCAGGGGCCTCGCGTGCTCTTGCAGCAGGCCCGCGGCGGCGAGCAGCCGCCGCGTCTGCAGCGCCACCGGCACGCCCGAATCGAGGAAGCGGACGGCCGAGGGCGCATGCCGCCGCAGCCGGTCCTGCAGCAGCGGATAGTGGGTACAGCCGAGCACCACGGTGTCGGTCTCGTCGGCGTCGCCGCCGAAGGGGCCGGCCAGCGCCATGTAGTGGGCGCAGAGCTGGTCGATGGCGAGCTCGTCGAGCCGCTCGATCGCCGCCACGAGGCCGTCGCAGGGCACCGAGCGGATGCGCTCGGGATGGGGGAAGGTATGGCGCAGCGCCGCGTACTTGGCGCTCGCCAGCGTGCCGCGCGTCGCCAGCACCGAGACATGGCCGGTGGCGCTGCCCGCCACCGCGGGCTTGATCGCGGGCTCCAGGCCGACGATCGGCAGCTCGGGGTTCTCGGCACGCATCACGTGGATCGCGGCCGTGGTGGCGGTGTTGCAGGCCACCACCAGCGCCTTGATGCCGTGCTCGCGCACCAGGGTATCGACCACGCGCCGCGAATGCTCGGTCACGTAGGCGTCGCCGCGCTCGCCGTAGGGGGCATGCGCGGTGTCGGCGAAGTAGACGAAGCGCTCGCGCGGCAGCTCGGCGCGCAGCGCACCCAGCACGCTCAGCCCGCCCACGCCGCTGTCGAACACGCCGACGGGCGAAGCGGAAGCGGGCGGCTGCGGACGCGCGGCGAGGCTCAAGCGGGTTCCAGCGTGATGGTCCTGAATTCGCCGCTGGCGATGCGCTTCTGCCACTCGGCCGGGCCGGTGATGTGCGCGCTGGTGCCGCCGGCGTCGACCGCCACCGTCACCGGCATGTCGACCACGTCGAATTCGTAGATGGCTTCCATGCCCAGGTCCTCGAAGCCCACCACCTTGGCGGTCTTGATCGCCTTGCTCACGAGGTAGGCGGCGCCGCCCACGGCCATCAGGTAGGCGCTCTTGTGCTTCTTGATCGCCTCGATCGCGACCGGGCCGCGCTCGGCCTTGCCGATCATCGCGATCAGGCCGGTCTGGGCCAGCATCATCTCGGTGAAGCCGTCCATGCGCGTGGCGGTGGTCGGGCCGGCCGGGCCCACGGCCTCGCCCTTCACCGGATCGACCGGGCCCACGTAATAGATGACGCGGTTGGTGAAGTCCACCGGCAGTTTCTCGCCCTTGGCCAGCATGTCCTGGATGCGCTTGTGCGCGGCGTCGCGGCCGGTGAGCATCTTGCCGTTGAGCAGCAGCGTGTCGCCGGGCTTCCAGCTCGCGACTTCGGCCGGCGTGAGCTTGTCGAGGTCGACGCGCTTGCTCTTCTTCTCGTCGGGTGCCCAGTCGATCTTGGGCCACAGGTCGAGCGAGGGCGCCTCGAGGTAGACCGGGCCGCTGCCGTCCATCACGAAGTGCGCATGGCGCGTGGCGGCGCAGTTCGGGATCATCGCCACCGGCTTGCTGGCCGCGTGGGTGGCGTAGCTCCTGATCTTCACGTCCAGGACGCAGGTCAAGCCGCCCAGGCCCTGCGCGCCGATGCCCAATGCATTGACCTTGTCGTGGATCTCGATCCGCAATGCCTCCAACTCCGTCAGCGCACCCGCTCTTGCCGTTCCGGCCTTGGCCTGAAGCTGGTGCATGTCCAAGGGATCCATCAGGCTTTGCTTGGCCATGAGCATCGCTTTCTCGGCGGTGCCGCCTATGCCGATGCCCAACATCCCCGGCGGGCACCAGCCGGCGCCCATGGTCGGCACGGTCTTCAGCACCCAGTCCACCACGCTGTCCGCGGGATTGAGGATGGCGAACTTGCTCTTGTTCTCGCTGCCGCCGCCCTTGGCGGCCACGGTGACTTCGACCGTGCTTCCCGGCACGATCTCCATTGAGATCACCGCGGGCGTGTTGTCGCGCGTGTTGCGACGATCGAACTGTGCGTCGGCGACGACTGAGGCGCGCAGCGTGTTGTCGGGGTGGTTGTAGCCACGGCGCACGCCTTCGTTGATGGCGTCGTCGAGGCTGCCGGTGAAGCCGCCCCAGCGCACGTCCATGCCCACCTTGAGGAACACGTTGACGATGCCGGTGTCCTGGCAGATCGGGCGCTGGCCGGTCGCGCTCATCTTGCTGTTGGTGAGGATCTGCGCCATCGCGTCCTTGGCGGCGGGACTGCGCTCGCGCTCGTAGGCCTTGGCCAGGTGGGCGATGTAGTCGGCGGGGTGGTAGTAGCTGATGTACTGCAGCGCGGCGCTGATCGATTCGATCAGGTCGGCCTGCTGGATCGTGGTCGTCATGGTGAGGAAGCGTTCAAAGCGGCGACGCGATCTCGTGCCGGACGTGGTCAGCCTTGGTCATCGAGGTCGAGGCCAGGACGATCGTGCACGCTCGACACCGCGACGAAGGACACGGCAGCCATCAAGGCGATGTAGACGCCGACCAGCCAGGATTGGCCCCACGTGGAGATGATCCACTGAGCGATCGTGGCCGCGAATGCACCACCCAGGATGGAGCCCAGCGCGTAGCCCACGGACACACCCGAATAGCGGACCTTGGCCGGGAACATCTCCGCATAGAGCGCAGCCTGTGGTCCATAGGTCAGTCCGAGCGGGATGGACAGGACCAACAAGGCCACCAGGAACAGGCCAATCTGCGCCGTGTCGATCAGGAACCACATGGGGATCGCCCACACGGCGAGCATCACATAGCCGATCTGGAAGGTTCGCACGCGCCCGATCCGGTCACCGAGCACCCCGCCGATCAACGTCGAGACCAACCATCCCACAGCTGCCACCGTACAGGCGGCCAACAGTTGCTGCGACGGCAACTGAAGCACGCGCTGACCGTAGCTCAGAAAGAAGGCGACGAGCAGGTAGCCCGCGGCATTGTTGCCCACGAAGATCAACGCCGTCTGCAGCACCTGCCTGCGGTGATGGCGAAAGAGCTGACCCAGCGGCGCAGCGGATTCGCGGCGCCGCTCGTGCATGCGCAAGAAGACGGGCGACTCCTCCACCGAACGGCGGATCAGTCCGCCGACCACCACGAGCGCGATCGAGAACAGAAACGGAAGGCGCCATCCCCATTCGAGAAACCGCTCCTTGCCAAGGACCGAGGTGACAGCCCAGAGCACACCCGTGGCAACGATCATGCCGATCGGCACCCCGATCTGGGGGAAGGCGCCGAAGAACGAACGCTTGTCGGCCGGCGCGTGTTCCACCGACATCAACGCGGCACCGCCCCATTCGCCGCCGGCCGAAAAGCCCTGCAGGATGCGCAGCAGGATCAGCAGCACGGGTGCCCAGACGCCGATCTGCGCGTAACCGGGGAGCACCCCGATCAGAGTGGTTGCCGCACCCATGAGAATCAGCGTGGCGGCCAGCACGGCCTTGCGTCCGAAGCGGTCGCCCAGGTGGCCGCAGATGATGGCGCCCAGCGGCCGGAACAGGAAGGCCACACCGATAGTGGCGAACGCCAGCAACAGCGACAGACCCGGATTGTTCTGTGCGAAGGGTGCGAAGAACAACGGCCCGAGCACCAGGCCCGCCGCCTGGGCGTAGATGAAATAGTCGTACCACTCGATGGCGGTGCCGACGAGGGTGGCGGTCAGGACTTTCTTGTCCTCGCGCGTCGCGGGCGGGTCCTGTGAGATCGGGAGAGAGGCGGTAGGGGGCACGGTTGTCTCCGAGGGAATGTGAACGTCCTTCAGGGCGACGTCCGGTTGTTGTTATGAGGGCTCGAGTCAGGAAGGCGACGACGTCGGCGCATCGGGCTGGCGCTCGGGTCGCGCCGCATCGAAGGCCGAGAGGCTCTCGCAGGCTGCGGCGATCGCCAGGATGCGCGGGTAGGCCGCCATCGGCACTTCGTAGCGCCTCGCGTTGTAGATCTGCGGTATCAGGCAGCATTCGACGATCGAGGGTCGCGCGCCCAGCGCGAATGGGCCGGCCTCGAAAGGCTCCAGCGCGGACTCGAGGGCTTGAAAGCCTTCATGACACCAATGCCGGTACCAGTCGGCAACTTGCGCATCGTCCGCGCGCAGCGAACCGCGCAGTCGCTTGAGGACGCGCAGGTTGTTGAGGGGATGGATTTCGCAAGCCACGAGCTGGGCCAATGCCCGTGCCCGCGCGCGTTGAGACCGCTCGCTTGGAAGAAGCGGGGGGTCAGGATTGCGCTCCTCCAGGTACTCGATGATGGCGAGCGACTGCTGTAGCCGCAGCCCATCGATCTCCAGCATGGGCACCAGGCCGAAGGACGCAAGATCGCGGTAGCGCTGCTGCAGGTGCTCGCCATTCGCCATGTGCCAGCAGACGGATTCAAAGGCGATGCCTTTGAGCCCCAGCGCGATCCGCACGCGATAGGCGGCTGAGCTGCGCCAGTAGCTGTGCAGGCGCACGGTGGACGCGGAACTCACGGCGATGCCCCTTCAATACGCACGACCTGATCGATCGCGCCGAAGATGCTGGCGTCCCCGTCATCGCGCATCTCAATGCGGATACGGTCCCCATGCTTGAGGAACGGGGTGTGCATCCGGCCTTCTCGCAGTTGTTCGCGTACGCGTGCCTCGACCAGACAGCACACACCCGCCTCGTCGCTGCGGTTGGAGACGGTGCCGCTGCCCAGGACGGTTCCGGCGATCAGTCGTCGCGTGCGCGCTGCATGGGCGATCAGTTCGCCGAAATGGAACTGCATCTCCTCGCCGGCCTGCGGACGCCCGAGCTGCCTGTCGTTGAGCCAAACTTCCATCACCCGGTGCAGCTTGCCGCCGCGCCAATGGTTGCCCAGCTCGTCTGGCGTGACAAGCACCGGAGACAGCGCGGAGGCCGGCTTGGACTGGACGAAGCCGAAGCCCTTGGCCAGTTCGGGCACCACCAGCGAGCGCAGCGTGACGTCGTTGACCAGGCCCAGCAGCCGGATATGTCCCAAGGCGTCTTGTGCGTTGACGCCCAGCGGAACGTCACCGGTCACCACGATCACCTCCGCTTCGAGGTCGACCCCCAGTTCCTCGCTCGCCGCCACGATGTCATCGCGCGGGCCGATGAAGTCGTCCGAGGCACCCTGGTACATCACGGGATCGGTGAGGAAGGACGGCGGCATTTCGCCGCCGCGCGCGCGGCGCGTCATTTCGACATGGTTGAGGTAGGCGGAGGCGTCCAGCCACTGATAGGCGCGTGGCAGCGCGGCGGCGCAGCGGGATGCGTCGAAGGCCTCTCCCGCGTCGATGCGCGCGTTGAGCGCTTCGTAACGCGCCTGGAGGTCGGCCCGAACTTCAGGCCAGCGGTCCAGCGCTTGCTGCATGGTGTTCACCGATGCGGGCGCCGCGGTCATGCGTTGCAGATCGCGGCTCACGATGACCAACTGTCCGTCGCGTGTGCCGTTCTTGAGGGTGGCAAGTTTCATGATGGGCGTCTGCGTTCAGTCGTTGAGGGCGCTCCACATGTCCCGATCGCGTTGCGCGGTCCATACGCGCGGCACCTCGATGCCGCTCGCTTCGTCGTAGGCGCGCGACACGTCGAAAGGAATGCAATGCTCGTAGATGAAGACGTGGCCGAATTCCGGGTCCATCGCCTGGCGTGTCGCTGCATAGACCTCACGCAGCGATTTCCCCTCGCGCACGCCCTGCTGGGCGCAGCCGTAGAGCGTTTGCACCCAGCGGCGCGTGTACGCGATGCCGGCGCGGCTGTCCTCGGGCGTCTTCAATGCGGGGCCGCGGCCCGGCACCAGCTGGCGGGGTTGCAGCGCTTCCAGCGCGTCCAGGGTGGCAGGCCACTGCGCGAGATGCGCATCGCCCGTGTAGACGCCGGCGTTGTACTCGACCAGATCGCCTGAAAAGCAGATGCCTTGCGAGGGGATCCACGCCACCGCATCGCCCTTCGTATGCCCGGCGCCCAGGTGCATCAGCTTCACTTCGAGACTGCCCAGGTGCAGCGTCAGCTCGCGCTCGAAGACGATCGTCGGCCAGGTCAGCCCAGGAATGTCTTCGGCCGACTGGAAAAGACGCGGGAAGCGCCCGATCTCCGAATCCATGTCGGCCTGGCCACGTTCGGCGATCAGTTCGAGGGTGCCGCGGCTGGCGAAGACGTTGACCGCACCGTGCGCCGCGTAGGCCGAAGCGCCCAGCACGCGCACCGCGTGGTAGTGGGTGAGCACCACATGGCGGATGGGCTTGTCGGTGATGCCGCGGATGGCCTGGATCAGGCCTTGCGCCATGGCGGGCGTGGCGGTGGCGTCGATCACCATGACGCTGTCGTCGCCAATGATCACACCCGAGTTCGGATCTCCCTCGGCGGTGTAGGCATAGGCGTTGTCGGACAGGCGTTCGAAGGAGATCGTTTTCTTGGCGAGGTCGGCGTGCGAGGCGAAGGCTTTGTTGTTCATGGTGCTGGGGTGGAATTCGTCGTCAATGGGAAGTGGGTTTGTCGTGCCGGGCCTGGCTGCTGGTGCCGCTTTGTCCCGGGCGCAGGCCTCGGGCCTTGTCGCGGGTCCACGCGGCGAGTTCTTCGTGCGCGATGCGGCGCTTTTGCTCGACGTAATCGGCGATGGGTGCCGCATCCAGGCGCACGGTCAGCTCCAGGCGCAGACCGTTGGGGTCGAAGAAGTAGATGGAGCGGATGAAATGGTGGTCGGTGACGCCCACCACCTCCACGCCGTGCGCGAGCAGCCTCTCGCGCATCTGCGCCACCTCCGCCTCGCTGGCCAGCTCCATCGCGAAGTGATTGACCCAGCCCGGTGTGTGCGGGTCCTGCCGGGTGACGGCGTTGTCGCCCAGGTCGAAAAAGGCGATGTGGGAGTGGTCGGCGAATTCGAAGAACAAGTGCACGAAGGGGCAATGCTCTCCCGTGGACGGCACGATTTCCTCCTTGACGACATGCACCAGCGGCAGGCCGAGGATGTCTTCATAGAAATGCCGGGTTTCTTCAGCGTCTCGGCAACGCCAGGCGAAGTGATGCAGGCCGCGGGCCTGGATGGCGGGTGTCATGGCGGGTCCTCGAAATGGATCAGGGGATGGCGAGCGCGAAGCCTTGTGTGTCATGACGCAGGACTTCTTCGATGGCTGCATGCACGGCCTGCGGGTCATCGAGAGACTCCGCCAGCAGCAGCACCAGGCATGCAAGGCGATCGCGTTGCGCAGTGACGTCGGGCAGGTCGGTCAATGCGACCAGGTGTTCCAGTACATCGTCCAGTTGTTGTTGCGTTGCGGGCACGTCTCAAGCCTCCTCACAGGCGATAGGGGTTGCATCCAGCGCTGTCTGCAGCAGAGCGGGAAGTCTCTCCATGGCATCGGTCTCGTCGATCGCCAGCACGGCCATGACGTGCTGATCGGGTCGAATGAGCCACACCGCACCGGTTGCGGCGTGCGGGCCCAACTGACGGGCCAGCGCCGCGCGGCCTGCCCCGTCGCAGTACCGTCCGACGGCGACCCAGTGCAACAGCGGATGCGCTGCGCGATGCGAGGGCAGCTCGTCCGAGAGCACCAGTGCGGTGAACCAAGGGCCGAGAACCTGGTGCAGCGTTGTGCGCGGCCGCGACGCGCCAACGTCTTCGCTGGAGAGCACCACATTCGGAAGCGCCGCGCCGGTCTGCGCATGCCTGCCGGCTGCGAGCGCTGACGCGGGGTAGATGGCGGGCGTGCAAAGGCGTCCGGTGTTGATCATGCGGGCCGCCCAATCGTGGTCCGGCGCCAGCGCGATGATGGCGTCGCGCCACAGCGCGGCCGAGCTGTGCGCCCCCGGGTAGACGAAGCGCGAAGACCGGCGTGCCTGGCGAATGTTCTCCTGCGCCGCGTGCTTGCGCTCGTGGCCGTAGCTGTCCAGCACGGCCTCGCCAGCGAGCCCTTGCAGATGCAGCGCCAGTTTCCAGCCGAGGTTGTCGGCATCCTGAATGCCGCCATTGCCGCCACGTGCGCCAAAAGGCGCCACCAGGTGGGCGGCGTCGCCCACGAAGAGGACCCGTCCCGTGCGCAGATCGTCCAGGCACTCGTGGCGATAGCCCCAGGCGCCTGACCAGGCGATGTCGAACGCAACGTCCGGTCCCACGAGCCTGGCGACCCGCTCGCGCATCGCTGACTCCGTTGTCGCGATCGCGGTGTCTTCATCCGGTGCCAACTGGAAGTCGAGGCGCCAGGTATCGTCCGCCATCTTGTGTCGCCAGACCGCGCGTCCATCGTTGGCGCTCGCATCCAGCCAGGTCCAGCGCTCCTCGGGCCATTCACCCGTGCGCAGGATGACATCGATGATGATCCAGCGGTCTTCGGTGCGGTCGTGAAGCCGGGGCGCGATTCCCAGGGCTGTGCGCACCCGGCTGTTGGCGCCATCGCAGGCCAGAATCCATTGCGCACGGGTGGTGTAGGCCCCCTCGGGCGTCGTCACGTCGAGCGCGACGTGGTCCTCGGTCGGACGGACGGCGACGACCTCGTTCAACCAGCGCAACTCGGCCAGCGGCTCGCGTTGCAGGGCTTCGACGAGAAACTTCTCGACGTAGTACTGCTGCAGATTCGCGAATCCGTTGTGACGCATGTCGGGTTGCGCCTGCAGGCTGAACGAGGTGACGGCGGCATCGCGGCACAGGACCCGACCGAGGTTCCAGCGCACGCCCTTGGCGACGACTTCGTGCGCGATGCCCAGGCGCTCGAAGATGTCCAGCGTGCGCTGGGCCCAGACCATGCCGCGCGAGGCCAACCCACGCACGCCCACGGTGTTGTCATCGTCCAGGACCACGACGCGGATGCCGCGTCGCGCCAGGTCGAGCGCCGCACTGAGGCCGCTGAGTCCGCCACCCACCACGATGACAGGGTGCGGCGTGTCTTGGGGGCGGTCGAGCTCGCCGGGGCGTTTGTAGGAATAGACGGGAAGTTCTAACATTCAAGGACTGCGGTTCGTGCCGCTCAAGGTGACCGGCACGAATTTAGGAGCCGGCCCCTTTTCGGTCTGTCCTGTCGAGTGAGGACATCGACAAGGGACGAGGCCCGTCGCCGCGGCAGGAGAATCAGAAAGATGGAGACGAACGAACTGGCCACCTTGGCCCCGATGCGGGATGTCTGGGCACCCCAGGCGATCCTCGACCTGGGGCGGCCGATGTTTCACGCGACCTTGCTGCGCGGGCTCCACGAGGTGGTGGGTGTGGATCACATGTCCCACCTGCGCTACGACCGCACGGGCCGCATCGGCTATGCGCGTTGCGCGAGCCTGCTCGATCAGTCGATGATCGAATGGACCACGGACGTCTATGTGAATCGGCTCTATCAGCGCGATCCCAACTACCAGCGCGTGTGCGAGTCCATACGCGATCCTGTCTCGGACGTGCAACTGGTATCGGTCTCGCCCGAGAGCATTCGAGATCGCGAGTACCGTCAGCAGTTGTTCGAGAAGCCTGGCTTCGCAAGCAAGATCTCGTTGTTCGGTACCTGGGGCGAGCGGACTTGCTACATCAACCTGTACTTCTCGCGCGCGGTGTCGAGCAGAACCACGGCGCTGCTGCGCTACTGTGGCCCTTCGTTGATCGCCCTGGCACAGCGCCATGACGAGTTCGCCACGCAACCGCCGCCGTCGATTTCCGCGGTGACCATCGACATGGCGTCACTCTCCGTGCGTGAACGGCAGGTCGCCGAACTTCTTTGGCGCGGCCACACGGCCAAGGAGGTCGCCCGCGCGCTGAACCTCTCGCCCACCACCGTGCTGACTTACAAGTCCCGTCTCTTCGAGAAGACGAACTCCGCCAACCTCAAGGAATTCCTGCTTCGCTCGCCCGGTCGAGTTCACGGCGCAGTTCACTAGCCCGGACTTCGCATCTTGCTGGTTCGGCAAGCCTCGAGAATCGCTGTCTCCCCGTGCATGGTGTTGAGCCCGAAGGAGGCGTCAAAGTGCCGAAGTTGGGTTTCATCGCGTCCGGGGTCCTTTGTCATGGGCCAGAGCCGTCGGGTCCGGGCGGCGCTCGGCCTGCGTCTTCCAACGTTCTGCGAGCCATCTGGCGTCGGTCTGCACTGCAGGCATGCTCGCGACAAAGCGATCGACCTGCACTGCCAGTTCGGCCTCGCCCTGCCGGCGCAGCTGCTGAGCCGTGGCGCGCCAATCATGGAGTACTCCTTGTCGCGTGCGTTGCATCGCCTCGAGACCTTGATCGATGACGTGCTCCTGGGTGCCGAGGAGACGAAGCACTTTTTCGATCTTGGCTTGCATGAAGGTGGAAGTCTTTGGCGCCTGATGCTGGCTTTTCTCTCCCGGTGGTAACCGAGCGGCCGCCTGGAGCGCCTGCAGGCGGTGATGGACTGCCGTACTGTAGGGGGTGCGAATCTGTCCACGCACCTGCCTGGCGGTCGCGTTCGCCGTCACGCCTTCCTCGCGCAAGAGTGCCGCGAACTGCTCACGCCACTGCCTGAGCGTGGCTTTGTAGATGCACAGCCGCTTTGTTGGCTCGTACTCCTGCTCGCTTTTGACGACCAGATGGACGTGCGGATGCGCCTGGTCGACATGCAAGGTCATCGCGTATCGGTGGCGCTGCCCGAAGTTCGTGCGTGCGAATGCGCGCACGGTCGTCAGCAGCTTGTCCGACGGCGTACCTTGCGGCATCGATAGCACGATGTTGTGAGCGACCTTGGGACGGCTGTCCGTTTGACCTTTGCGCGGCTTGGACTTGTACTGACCTTTGCAGAGCTCCAACTGCCAGTCGCTTGCGAGTTCGCGAGCGGCGTTTCTTCCTTGATGGGTGCGTCCTTCATCGTCTTCGAGGGGGAGTTTTCCCTGCCGGCCGATGTAGTCCAAATGGACCTGAACGCTGGAGGCGTCGCGTCCGCCGCCGGTCACTTTCACCATCACCTCTGGTGCACGATCGACCGTGCGCCGGATCTGCGCGATCTCGTCGGAACTGAAGCGCAAGACGCCGCCTGGCCCCTTGCGACCATAGCTCACGATGTCCAGCGACATGTCGGGTGTGGTCCCGAACGGTGCGGCGCCCTGCCGACTGGCTTGCGCGTTTCTCGCAGGCATTTCAGTCCGGCGCGCCGGTTTCCCAGCAAATCAGGTTTCTGCGAACAACGGCCGCCACTTCTTCGCGCGCTGTTTCCACCTGGCTTCGGGCCTCCTCAAGCAACTCGCCCACTGCCGTGGGCACTCCGACCGGCGTGTTCGGCGTGCCGAACGACTCGAGTTGCCGTCTTAGCGCGGCCAGGTGCGCGCAGAGGACCTTGAGCTGTGTCAGTTCGCAAGGGGGTGGCACCGCCGAGCGGCGTACATGGTTGCGCACCAGCAGGACCAAGTAGCTGCTGAGCTTCATGCCGCATGCTTCGGCACGCAGCGTCGCCAAGGCGCGGTCACCCGGCCGAAGGCGAAGTGCGACGCGAGGCAGGGTTGAATCGTCCGCCTCGAGTGCAGGCGTTGCATCCTTTTCGGGGTGGGCCTGTTCGTCTGAGTTCGAACTTTTGAGAACCTCGTTCACCATCCGTGCGAGCAGGTGTGACTCGCAGAGGCCATGAAGTGCTGCCAGCGCGGAAAAGCGTGCCCGAGTTTCCGATGACACGCGGGTTCGGATTATGCTGGGGCGACAGTTGGAAGTCATTGCGCGACGACAACGTTCGATAGTTCAGTTGAACTCTATCGATTCACTGTCGACGGACAAGGACTTTGCGGTCGAACCCTCGAAGGCGTGCGCGGAAGCGCTCGCGCCAACGACGCTGCTGGGCGAGGTACCGCGCGGTTCGAGCTAAGTGTTGATAGCGTATCGCTCTGGCACTTATCGGAAATGGTAGTGGTTCAAAATGTGCTCCCACCCCAAGCTCGCGGCCTGAACGAGCTCTCCGTGATGCCCAGAATGCCGAAAGCCACCCGAACTGCTGAGCAGCTGCAAGAGCTGCTACTGGAGAGAATCAGTCGAATCCCAGGTCTTCGAGGCGAAGACACGGACGTCTACAGAGGCGGCGTGATCTGGATGGAGGCCGGCGAGGGGTACCCGAACTGGACCGTCCGCGTCATGAGCGATCGAGGTACGCATCGCAATGACATCGCTCGTGCCATCCGCGAACTCCAGTTGAAGTTCGATCTGGAGGCATGAGAGGTGCCGGCATGAGGATCAGACTCTGTGCATGCTCACCGCCCTCTTTGCGTCAGGAGCGGCGGCCTCTGATGGTTTTCCATGTGGAATTGCCAGCATCAAGCCGCTCAGAGGCACCGTTGAATTCGCTTCAATGGTCAAGCCTACTGGTACATCACGGCGAGCCAGCTCCAGTACATAAGCGGGTCAAAAATCATTGTCAACATCGAGGATGGCGAAAACTTTCCCTCCGTTGAAGCGGATGCTCTGTATGTCCCAGACGGTTAGCAACTGCAGCTCTGGATTCCACACATGTCTTGCCGAGTCCGTGTCAGCCTGAACACAGAACTGCCAGGCGTGTACGTGACTGAGAGCACGGCGGGCGTGCTTGGCAAATCAAACACTGGAGAAGTTTTTTACCCTTTGCGTGACCTGCAGACAGGACGGATGACGGTCAGTGGTCCAATTATTGCCGGTGTGGCCAGACACGTGCCCTAAAACCGCCGCGCTGCCTTGGCAGCGAGCTCATGCAGTGGGGTTGGGGTGTAATTCTTGGATCAACTCGACAAACGGCGTGCGGTTCTGGGGGCTCGGTTGAGATCCCGTCCCATGCGCTACAGCCGTTGCCATCCTGTTCAGATTGGCTCACTTATGCTCGGTGAGTGAGCGTCCAAGCGCTCAGCAATGGCCGCTTTCTGAGGCAGTCCAAACGCGGTCGCAAGCCATTGGGCAGCAGTTCTGGGTGCGAGATGCAGATCCGTAGGCCAGCGCTGCAGCGCATTCGCAGATGTCTGGGATACGATTGATGAGTTCTTGAACCTTCTGACTGGTAGGCAGGATTTGTCCGACGTTTTTGAACAGGTGCGGCATCGTCTCTATTCCATCGGGTATCGAATGTTGGCTTCCGCGCACGAGGCAGAAGATCTGGTTCAAGACGCCTGGCTGCGATGGCATGAATTCCGCAGGGAGAGCCAAAACAAGGTGCTCAATGCCGAGGCTTGGCTCGTGAAGATGACGACTCGGATGGCAATCGACCGGCTGCGCGCGGCGAAGCTAAGGCGCGAGACCTATCCAGGCTATTGGTTGCCCGAACCGCTGCTTGAGGATGACCACACCAATCCGGAGGAAATCTACTCGCTGGCCGACGACGTTTCTGTAGCATTTCTGATTCTTCTTGACCATCTCTCACCAGAGGCCCGCGCCGCATTTCTTCTGCGCGAGGTCTTCGATGTTGACTATGACCAAGTAGCTCAAATCTTAGGGAAAACAGAAGCGGCAGCGCGACAGATCGTGCACCGTGCACGGCGCGAACTGGAGAAAGCTCGCGCAAAAGATCCGCGCCCGCCGGCATTGCCCGTACGCAACGAGCACCAACACCAGGTGCTGCGGGACTTCGCTCATGCGATTTCACGTGGCGACTTCGCGGGGCTGCAAGCTCTTCTTGGCGAACACGCTAAGCTGTTCAGTGACGGCGGTGGCTTGGTCCCGAGCTTTGGTACGCCTCTTCTGGGCGCACGTCGCATCGCTTTGATGTACTTTGCATCACACCGCCGTTATGGCGGGGCGATGCAGGTCCAACTGGTGAAGCTCAATGGTCGATGGGGCCTATTGCGCTACATCGACGGGCAATTGGAATCGGCGCAGTCCTTTGAGATCGGCGACCAGCAGATCCAAAAGATCCATGTGCAGCGCAACCCAGAAAAGCTGGCGCGTCTTGCCGCCACTCTGGTTCGCTTGCCTGCAGTCGTGTGATGGCAAGGGCTGGCCGTTATTCGACTTTCGCACGGGGTTTTAGACGGAAACTGACGCCGAGGCGGTTGATGGCGTTCATGGTTGCGATCGTGAGGGTAAGGTCGACCAGTTCCTTCTCGCTGAAGACGGCCGCTGCGGCTGCATAAGCTTCATCGGACGCATGCGTTTCACTGACCAGGGTCACTTCTTCGGCCCACGCGAGGGCTGCGCGCTCTTGATCCGAAAACAGGTAGGCCGCTTCGTGCCACACCGGGACCAGCACAGCCTTGTCGACCGACATACCCGACTTGATCAAATCGCGTGTGTGGATGTCGATGCAATGGGCGCAGCCATTGATCTGGGAGACCCGGAGAAAAACCAAGTCGATGAGCTGAGCCGGAAGGTCAGTGTCCTTGGTGACGAAGTGATGAAGGCCCCCAATGGCCTTCGCACCTTCGGGCGAGACTTGAAACCAATTTGCGCGTTGCATGATCTTTCTTTCCTTTTGTGTGAAGACTGGCAACATCACCAGCCTTCGCTTGTAAGACGGCCGACATCGACTTGTTGTGACATGCCCGCCGGAGCATTCCGGCATTCCCACCTTGAAGTCGTGGCTGCGATCGTTGTCGCGTTGCCAGTCATGTGTCAGCAGGCTTTTCTTGGTCCGGCGCCTGGAAGTTGAACGAAGGCTGCGGGCGCGACATTCCGCCCCAGTTCGGCCGCCAGTCGCGCTCCCCTTGTACCTCCCACGTGCCGTCGCGTCACTCGAAGACTTGCTCCTGATGTTCGCTAGGCGTTGCGTTGTGGCAGTACGCCTCTGGGGCCTGATGCAACGCACAGAAACTCCAGGGGTGCTGCGTTCGCACCTCAAAAACCCGCCAAATTTGTAAACCTTCTTGCTAAACGGCTGGAGGCTCAAGGATACTGTATTTCCATACAGCATCGGAGTCCACATGATCGCCTCCCTGTCGTGGGTGGGTGGCGACGACGCGTCCCCCACCCCTTTCGCTTCCCATGCACCGCGCGACCCGAAAGGCCGCCCGCTCCTCCTTCCGCACGCGGTGGAATCCGCGATCTGGCGGGGGGATGCCCTGGGTAGCCCCGTGACCCGCGTCCTCAGCAGTGGCTTCGAGGCCCTGGACGCAGAACTGCCCGGTGGTGGGTGGCCTTGCGGTTCGCTGACCGAAGTTCTGCAGGTGCAGGCGACGGTTCTCGAATGGCGGCTCTTCGCGCCCGCCGTGCGTGCGCTGGTCTTGCAAGGCAAGCAGATCGTGGTGGTGGGGCCTCCCAAGGCTCCGCATATCCCAGGGCTTGTTCATCTGGGACTCGACGAGCGTCATCTAGTCTGGATTCACGCGGACAAGCCCGTGGAGCGGCTGTGGGCGATCGAACAGCTGCTCAGGGCCAACGCAGCGGGCATGGTGCTGGGATGGGTGCCGCAGGCTCGTCAGGAACAGATTCGTCGCCTGCAGGTTGGCGCGCAGAGCTGCGACGCGCCGATCATCCTCTTTCGACCGGCTGCGGCCGCGCACGAGGCGTCGGCGGCGCCGCTGCGCCTGCAAGCGCGATTCGGCATCGATTGGGAACTGCGAGTGCAACTGCTCAAGCGCAAGGGGCCCTCGCACGATACGGAGCTGCGTCTGCCATCGATCCCCGGTGGTCTGGCGGACATCCTCACGCCGCGCCTGCAACACCCGAGCCGTCTGATCGCGGCGCGTCATTCCAGAGAGTTCCCTCATGCTGTGGGCAGCATTGCTCCCGGACAACCTGCCGGACGATCCGAAGCCGCGCACTGAAGCGCTCGACGGTCTGGCGACCTGGTGCCTGCAGTTCACCCCGCGCGTTGCCGTCCTCGAAGCGCTTTTGTCGTGTCCCGGCGTCGTGATGGAACTCGAGCAAAGCTTGCGACTTTTTGGCGGCAAGCGCCGGTTGGTGGAGCGGGTGCGCGAAGAGTGCGTCGATCTTGGCGTGCGACACCTCGCATGGGCGCCCACAAGCTTGGCCGCGCTCGCACTCGCGCGAGCGGGCGTGTCCAATGGCTTTGCGAAGCCCTTGGCGCAACTGTTGGATGCATTGCCGCTGGAGACACTCACGCAGGTCGCCGTGCACCAAGCCACACTGGCACGCCTGGGTTGCCAGACCTTGGGACAGGTTCGAGCCCTACCGCGCGGTGGCCTGAGCCGGCGCTTTGACGCGCAGTTGCTTGGAGCCCTGGATCAGGCGTATGGCTTGCGCCCTGACGGTCATGCGTGGACCCAGCTGTCGGAAACTTTCCATGCGAAGCTCGAGCTGATGGCGCGTGTGGAGCATGCGCCGGCGATGATTTTCGGTGCTCGTCGACTGATGCTGCAGATGGCGGGGTGGCTTCTGGCACGGCGCTCAGGCGTGACTGCCTTCACCTTGCGCTGGTGCCATGACGCCATGCGCTCGAAGGCGGCAGGTGATGGCGGCGAAATGACAGTGCGAACGGCCCATGCCACGCGCGACACCGAACACCTGATGCGGCTTCTGGCTGAGCACTTGGTCAAGGTCGAACTGCTGGCGCCAGTGGGCGATCTGGAGCTGGTGGCCAACGAGGTGCACCCGTTGGAGGAAAAAAGCTTCTCCATGCTGCCTGAGACGAAGCAGTCGGGTGAGAGCCTGGCGCTCGTCCTCGAGCGCATCGCCGCACGCCTGGGGCCGGACCGCGTGTTGCGCCCGGTCCTCGTCGAGGACCACCGGATGGAATGGATGTGTCGTTGGCGACCGGCGCCCGAACGCGCGCCTCGCATCGGGTGCAGGCCGCTTGACCTGCCGCAGCCGAGCTTCATGCTCGCCAAGCCGCTGCGTCTTGCCGTTCAGGACAACCGGCCGATCTACCAGGGTGTGCTTCAACTGCTGGCGGGCCCCCATCGCGTGGAGGGCGGCTGGTGGGATCGCACAACAGGTGTCGAGGCCGGCAACAACGAGGGAGCGTTTTCCGCCGTTCCGCCGCCGGAGACCACTCGCCATGTCGCACGCGACTACTGGGTGGCCGTGAGCGAGCATGCCGGTGTGCTATGGATTTTTCAGATGCGCCTGGCCCGGGAAGAGATCGCCTGGTTTCTCCATGGCACCTTCGCTTGAGGGCTCTAAATGCAACTGCCCCTGTATGCCGAGCTGAAGTGCTTGAGCAACTTCAGCTTTCTTCGTGGGGCAAGCCGCCCAGAGGAACTGGTCGAGCGCGCGAAGAAGCTTGGCTACTCGGCCTTGGCGATCACGGACGAGTGCAGCCTGGCGGGCGTGGTTCGCGCCCATGTTGCCGCCAAGGAGCACGATATGAAGCTGCTGATCGGAAGCCAGTTCCGAGTGGACACGGAGGGGGCGCATCCCGACGCGGTTTCCTTCACGCTCACCGTGCTCGCGTGCCATCTGGAAGGTTATGGCAACCTGTCTCAGTTCATCACCAAACTGCGCCGTGCTTGCGCGAAGGGAAGCTATCGCCTTGATCTGCAGGACATCAGGGGGACCGAGCTGGACGGCTGTGTCGTCTTGGCTTCGCCACAGCGCATGGCCACTGCCGTCCAGCTCGAATGGATCGGGCGCTGGCTGCTGGCCGAGTTCACAGGGCGTTGCTGGTTCGCGGTGGAGAAGCTGCGATTGCTAGACGACGAGATGTGGCTGCACCGATTGGAGCGCGTCGGCCAGGACACGGCGATTCCGCTGGTGGCTGCCGGCGATGTGCATTTTCATGTTCGCTCTCGCAAACCGCTCCAGGACGTGATGACCGCCACGCGGCTGGGCAAGCCATTGACCGAATGCGGGCTCGACCTGCAGCCCAATGCCGAGCGGCACTTGCGAACCCGTTTGCGCCTCGCCCAGACCTACGGCGTAGAGCTGCTCGCGCGCACGCTCGAGGTCGCCCAGCGATGCAGCTTCAGCCTGGACGAGTTGCGTTACCAGTACCCTGACGAGGTGGTGCCCGCAGGGGAAACACCCGCCAGCTACCTGCGCCGAATCACCTATGAAGGGGCGGGCCGCCGCTGGCCGGACGGCATTCCGGCCGCGATGCACACGCAGATCGAGCACGAGCTTGCGCTGATTGCAGACCTGGGCTACGAACACTACTTCCTCACGGTGGCCGACATCGTGGCCTTCGCACGGTCTCGGCACATCTTGTGCCAGGGCCGCGGCAGCGCCGCCAACAGCGTGGTCTGCTACTGCACGGGTGTCACGGAAGTCGATCCGGGCCGCATGAGCGTGCTGTTCGAGCGATTCATCTCCAAAGAGCGCAATGAGCCGCCCGACATCGATGTCGATTTCGAGCATGAGCGCAGGGAGGAGGTGCTGCAGTACCTGTATCGGAAATATGGACGTGATCGCGCAGCGCTCACGGGGGTGGTGATCAGCTACCGTCCCAAGAGCGCCATTCGCGATGTCGGCAAGGCGCTGGGGATGTCACTGGAGACAGTGGACGCGCTGGCCAAGGGGCATCAATGGTGGGATGGCGCCCAGGTTCACCCCGAACGGTTGCCGGAAAGCGGCCTCGCGCTGGATTCGTTGCAGGTTCAGCAACTGATGCATCTGACGGGCGAGCTCATTGGTTTTCCTCGGCACCTGAGCCAGCACACCGGCGGCTTCGTGCTCACCAAGGGACCGCTGTGCCGCATGGTGCCGATCGAGAACGCCGCGATGCCAGATCGCACCGTGATCGAATGGGACAAGGATGACCTGGATGCGCTCGGCCTGCTCAAGGTCGACTGTCTGGCGCTGGGCATGCTGACTGCGATACGCAAGGCGCTGGACTTCATCGGGCAGCGCAAGGGCTGCGTGTTCAGCGTGCAGGACGTCCCTGCCGAAGACCCTGCCACGTACGACATGATCTGCAAGGCAGACACGGTGGGCGTTTTCCAGATTGAGAGTCGCGCACAGATGAGCATGCTGCCCAGACTCAGACCTCGATGCTTCTACGATCTGGTGATCGAGGTGGCCATCGTTCGGCCGGGGCCGATTCAAGGAGGCATGGTGCATCCGTACCTCAACCGGCGCCAGGGCAAAGAGCCCGTGGTCTACCCGAGCGAGGCGCTGCGCGAAGCACTGGGTCGCACGCTGGGCGTTCCTGTGTTCCAGGAGCAGGTGATGCAGATCTCGATCCTGGCAGCAGGCTTCACCCCTGGGGAAGCCGACGGTTTGCGTCGCGCGATGGCAGCGTGGCGCCGCAAGGGTGGCCTGGAGCACTATCACACGAGAATCGTCGAAGGCATGAAGGCGCGTGGCTACGACGAGGGCTTCGCGCGCGCCATCTTCGAGCAGATCAAGGGTTTCAGCGAATACGGCTTTCCCGAGAGCCATGCCGCTTCGTTCGCCCTCTTGGTCTACACGAGTTGCTGGATCAAGTGCCACCACCCGGCTGAGTTCCTGGCGGCGATGCTCAACTCGCAGCCACTGGGCTTCTACTCCCCTTCGCAACTCGTGCAGGATGCGCGCCGCCATGGCGTGGAAGTACGAGCGGTCGATGTCATGCACAGCGATATCGACTGTACGCTCGAGGACCTGGTGCATGAACCGGCGGTGCGCCTGGGACTGCGGATGATTACCGGCTTTCAGACTGCTTCGGCGCAGCGTGTTGTCGATGCTCGCGCGCAATGTCCTTTCGACAGCGCCGAGGACCTCGCGCTGCGCGCAGGGCTGGAGCGTCAGGAAATGAAGCGGTTGGCTGCCGCGGATGCGCTGATGAGTCTTTCGGGACATCGGCGGCAGCAGGTGTGGGACGCGGCCGGGCTGCTAGCGGGGCCCGGAATTCTGCGCGAGGCGCCGATCGACGAGGACTTGCTCGAGCTCGCTCCTGCGCCAGAAGGCGAGGAAATCATGTTTGACTATGCGTCGATAGGCTTGACGCTGCGCAGGCATCCTTTGTCCTTGCTACGGGAGCGCTTGGCGCATCGAGGAATGATGACCGCGGAAGAACTCAATACCGTGGGCAACGGAGTGCAGGTCAGCCATTGCGGCATCGTGACGTTGCGGCAGCAGCCCGACACAGCCAAGGGAACAATCTTTGTTTCCTTGGAGGATGAAACGGGCGTCGTGCAGGTGATCGTGTGGAAAGGCTTGAGGGAGTTGCAGCGAAGCGAACTCCTGGCCTCCAAACTGATGGCGGTGCACGGAATCTGGCAGCGCGAAGGAGAGGTCAAGAATCTCATCGCCTCTCGGCTGGAGGACCTGACGCCTTTGTTGGGAAGGCTAGCGAAAGCAACCGAAAGCCGGGATTTTCGGTAGGCGGACTGCAGCCAGAACCCCCTGCGCATGTGTGCCGAGGCCGCCTCGATCAGAAAAATGCCATCGAGTTGGAGAACAGTCCGATGGAATGAATGAGCAACGAAACCGGTGAGACTTGCGAGTGACGCTGTGCGCGGCAGGCAACGGTTGATGTGGCATCGCGTTGCTCTCACGCGAACGTGCACGACCCGGAACGCCAGCCGTGGTCAGTCTTTTTGGATCACGGTGGCTCATCCCTGGTGCCAGCACCTCTTTCAAGCTCTTGAATTGAGGATTACGTTGGTTGCGTCGGAAAAGTTCGAAGATCATCAGATCTGGCGATGACCGCGCAAGGGATAAGTTCAATCAGGCTGAGATCAGGTTAGGTGGATGGCTCTTCCTTGATCGCTTGACAGTCCGTTTCTCGGAAACAACCCGATGTGTGCAGATTTGGATTCTTTCGATGTATTTCAAGAAAATGGCAAGCCTCACTTTTTTGAGAGCGTCGATATCTATGATAAAAATCGATACCTCAAAATTAAATGAACCACCAAGCAATGGCAAAAAAGACTTTCCTCGAGATTCAAAAGCAAATCGAACAGCTTCAGCAAGAAGCCGATCAGTTGCGCAAACAGGAGTCCAATGAGGTGCTCGCGCGGATCAAAGAAGCCATCGCCGTGTACGGCTTCACCGCTGCGGAACTCGGCGTCGCGGGGGGCGCCAAGCGCGGTCGCACACCGAAGGCCTTATCGGGTAAAGCGGGTCGCAAGTCCTCTGGCAAGGGGGGTGCATCGGCACCGAAGTATCGTGATCCGAACGGCAATGTGTGGAGTGGCCGCGGTCCGCGCCCGGCTTGGTTCAAGGCCGCTTTGGACGCCGGCAAGTCGGCAGAAGACTTTCTCGCCAAGTAGCACTCGGGACTGCCGCCTGCAGGAGGTGGCAACTGTCAAAACCGGACGCTGGGGTTTGCCCCTCGCGCTTGAGGCTCATGAAGCGCGCCATCAGCCGTCAACCAACGCGTGGCTGAAGAGCCTCATGTGACCGCAAACACGCGTGGTCCCTAAGTGGAGGGCGACCTCTCGATCCTGCCCGGAGTGCCTTCCGCAAGGCACAGGAACGAGCGGCGCCGGAGAAAAGGTAAACGTCTGGGACCGATTCAAAGGAACGGCACGCCACCGGTCACGGGAATCGTCGCGCCCGAGATGTAGCTGCCCTCGTCGGAGGCCAGCAACACATAGACGGCCTGCAACTCGCGCGGCTGGCCCGGGCGCTTCATGGGCGTCTGCGTGCCAAACTCCTTGACGTTGTCTTCCGGCAAGGTTGAGGGGATCAGGGGTGTCCAGAAGGGGCCGGGCGCCACGCAGTTCACGCGAATGCCCTTGTCGGCGAGCAGCTGCGCCATGCCGCCCGACAGGTTCTGAATCGCGCCCTTGGTCGCGGCATAGGCCACGAGGGTGGCGTTGGGCTTGTCGGCGTTGACCGAGGCGGTGCTGATGATCGAGCTGCCGGGCTTCATATAGGGAACCGCGGCCTTGCAGAGATAGAAGTTCGCGTAAACGTTGGTGCGGAAGGTGCGATCGAACTCTCCGGCGCTGATGTCCTCGAGCGACTTGTGCGACATCTGGAAGGCGGCGTTGTTCACCAACACGTCGATGCGGCCGAAGTGCTCGAGCGTGCTGGCCACGAGGGCCTGGCACTGCGCCTCCTCGCGGATGTCGCCGGGTGCGAGCACACAGCGGCGACCGGCACCCTCGACGAGGCCGCGGGTGACCTGGGCATCGGACTCTTCCTCGGCCAGGTAGGAGATCACCACGTCCGCGCCTTCGCGGGCGAAGGCCAGCGCGACTGCGCGGCCGATGCCGCTGTCGCCGCCCGTGATAAGGGCCGCCTTGCCGAGGAGCTTGCCGGCGCCCACGTACGAGTGTTCGCCGAAATCGGGGCGCGGCGACATCTCGGACTCGAGGCCGGGCGGTTGTTGCTGGGAGGTGGAGAAGGGAGGCCGGGGGCCCGCGTCGCGTGGATCGGTCATTGCTGTTCCTCTGTGCCAAGGGAAGGGATTCGGTGTTGCGCCCGCCGCATGCGGAGTCGGTGTGCCTGCCGAAGTAGTGATCGCCGATGCTCCCGCCACGGTAGGCGTAACGCGCATGCACGCGTGCGTCGCCACTGGCTTCAAAGGTTCCGCATGCGCGGGCGCAAGCCCTTGCTCTTGGTCGCAAGCGATGGTTCGAAGCCCAGGCGGGTGCGCCTGTTTCTACGAGATTGCTCGCAAAGAAGACGGCCCAATCCCATCGGGAGCGGAGAATCCGCGAAGCCGCCTACGGGCGGCACCAATGCGAGCGCATCGAGCCATCCTGTCCCGAACAATGCCGAGTTGCGGCGCGCTCAATTGAAGGCGCCAGCCAAGCGTGTGGGCGTGCCTGTTTCCGGCTCACTGTTGACCGAAGACGTGGTGGCTTTTGCCGAGGGCGTGATTGCGCTGATAGCGCCGGAGTGGCAAGACTGCCCGCGAGAGCCCTTTGAGCCGTTGCGCAGTACTGTGCCAGGCACAAGGACGAAGGACGCGCCCTCTTAAACGGCATGTTCCCACCTCCTGGGCGTCGGTGGCCATCAGGCGGCCGCCGGCTTGCCGAGGAATTGCGAGGCCACCGCGTTCAGCAGCGCATCGGCGAAACCTCCCGGAGCACGCCCCACCTTTCTCGCGCTCGTGCGAACGCGCGGCCGCGCGCTCCAGCAGATCTTCGAGCCGGTGCGCTCCAGTTCGGTGACCAGGGCCACGTCCTCGCTGCAGGCGAGCTCCTGAAAGCCTCCGGCACGCAGATAGGCATGCGCCGCCACTCCGAGGTTCGCTCCGTGCACATGGCGGTGCCCATCGGCATCGCGGTAGCTCGTGGCGAAGTGCCGTGACAGAAAAAGAGCGTTCTCGCCATGAGGCGTCCAGTCGTCCACCGCGACCGTGCCGCACACCGCATCGGCGTCGAGCGCGAGCTGCTGCGACAACCAGTCCTCGGCGACCAGGGTGTCGGCATCGGTGAAGGCGAGCCAGCGTGCGCCGAGCGCGAGCAGCGCGTTGGCACCGGCCGCGCGTGCCCACCCCACGTTGCGCGCGTCGATAGCCAGAACGTTCGCGCCCGAACGCGCGGCGATCGCGGCCGTCGCATCGCTGCAGCGATCCGCGACCACCATGATCTCCACGCGCTCTCCTCCGAGCAGCGGATCGCTGGCACAGGCCAGTGCGTGCGCCATGCAAGGCTCGATCACCGACTCTTCGTCGTGCGCGGGGATGACGATTCCGATCATGGTTCTGCCTCAGAAGGCCTGGAAGGAGGCCACAAGGAGCTGGCGCGCCAGCGCGACGCGAGAGGAGCGCATCAGTTCTTCGGCGGATCGTTCTCTCGATCGAAATGGCGCAACGGCATGGCCGCGATGAATGCCGCGATCGCCGCATCGGCATCGGAAGCATCCGCGAGCACCAGCCCCGCATCCGGCGAGCCATCGGGCAGCGCCAGCGGGATCTGCGCTTCGGCCAGCAGGGCTTCCGAGGCGCCGAAGGCCAGGATCGTCTTGCAGTGCCAGTACTGCGCGCGCAGGAACTCCAGCGTGTGGGCATCGGCGTCGAGCGCCTCCACCGCCGCGGCGCCATCGGGCAGGACAAGCGCGTCGAACAGGAAGCCCGGCGAGTTCTCCATCGTGGCGTCCGCTTCGAAGCTTTCGCCCGCGGCACCGCTGTAGGTCCCGAGTCTGGCGGCGACGAGGCGCGGCACCGCGCCAGCCTCGACCAGCGCACTGATGAGCTTCGCGAGCGACGTTCCTTCCACGCCATGCGCGATCAGGATCGCTACCTTGCGCGTGCGGATGCCGCCATCGCCCGGCCGGGCCAGCAGGGACAGCGGCGGCGAGACCTCGACTTCGGGCCGGAGCGGGTTCTCGAGTGCCTTGGGCAGAGGCGCGGGCAGTGCCATGCCCAGGTCCTGCGCAAGCCGCGCCGCCAGTTCGGGCGATGCATTCGCGAGGCTCGCGACCACGCGTTCGCGGATCGCGGGCACCGTCACCTTGGACAACTCGAAGCGGAAGGCATTGCCGATGTGCGCTTTCTCGACCTCCGACTGGCTCTCGAAGAAGAGCCGCGCCTGGGTGTAATGGTCGGCGAACTTCTCGGGCTTGATGCGCACCTTGTCCGCGTTCTCCTTCGCATCGAGGCGCCTGGCGACGCTCGTAAAACCCTGCGCGGCGCCGGCCTGGAACGGGCAGCCGCCAGCGAGCGAGTTGGGCTCGTAGGCGACGCGGCCGCGGTGGATGGCCTGGCGGTGCATGCCGTCGCGCTGGTTGTTGTGCACCTGCGCGACCGGGGCATTGATCGGCAATTCGTGGAAGTTCGGCCCGCCCAGGCGGCTGATCTGCGTGTCCACGTAGGAGTGGATCCGGCCCGCCAGCAGCGGGTCGTTGGTGAAGTCCAGGCCGGGCACGATGTGCGCGGTGCAGAAAGCCACTTGCTCGGTCTCTGCGAAGAAGTTGTCGGGGTTGCGGTTGAGCACCATGCGCCCGACGATCTGCACCGGCACCAGCTCTTCGGGGATCAGCTTGGTCGCGTCGAGGATGTCGAAGCTGAACTGCTCGGCCTGTTCCTCCGTGAAGATCTGCAAGCCCAGTTCCCACTCCGGGTACTCGCCGGCCTCGATTGCCTCCCACAGGTCGCGGCGATGGAAGTCCGGGTCGGCGCCCGAAATCTTCACCGCCTCCTCCCACACCAGCGAGTGGGTGCCGAGCTTGGGCTGCCAATGGAACTTGACGAGGAAGGATTCGCCCGCGTCGTTGACGAGGCGGAAGGTGTGGACGCCGAAGCCCTGCATCATCCGGTAGCTGCGCGGGATCGCGCGGTCCGACATCTGCCACATCAGCATGTGGGTCGACTCGGGCATCAGCGAGACGAAGTCCCAGAAGGTGTCGTGCGCGCTCGCGGCCTGCGGCATCTGGTGATGGGGCTCGGGCTTCACCGCGTGGACGAGGTCGGGGAACTTGATCGCGTCCTGGATGAAGAACACCGGCATGTTGTTGCCGACCAGGTCCCAGTTGCCTTCGTCGGTGTAGAACTTGACGGCGAAGCCGCGCACGTCGCGCGCCGTGTCCTTGGAGCCGCGTTCGCCCGCGACGGTCGAGAAGCGGACAAACACCGGCGTGATTTTTCCGGCCTCCTTGAAGGGCGCGGCCTTGGTGTACTTCGTCAGCGGCTCGTAGGCTTCGAAGAAACCGTGCGCGCCCGAGCCACGCGCATGCACGATGCGCTCGGGGATGCGCTCGTGGTCGAAGTGCGTGAGCTTCTCGCGCAGGATGAAGTCCTCGAGCAGCGCCGGCCCGCGCGCGCCGGCCTTCAGGGAGTTCTGGTTGTCGGCGATCGGTACGCCCTGGTTGGTGGTGAGCATCTGGCCCGAAGAGTCCACTCGCACGCGGTCCAGCGAATCGATGGTCGCGTTCACGCCCTCAGGGGCTGCGGTTCCCGTCTTCGCCGAGGCATTGGCCTCCGAGAGCGTGCTGCCGGTGGCCAGGCGCGATGCCGGTGTGGCGGTCGCGCCCACGGGCGCGGACTGCGCGTTCGCGATGCCATGCTCGAGCGCCTTGTTCGGATTGCCGGGCATGGCGGCGGCAAGGGCCTGCGCATCGATCGCCTTCTGCGCCGGAAGGTCGTTGCTTCCGGCGGCCGCCGGTGCCGGTGCGGCGGGTCCGCTGTCGGTGTTGCGTGCCGCCGCACGCGCCGCATCCAGGGTGGCAACGGAAGGGGTGACTTTTTTCTTGGACATGAGGCCTCGCATGGAGATGGGTCGTGGGAGGAGCGCGACTCTGAGGACGGGCGGGGATCCCGTGCGTAGGACAAAGCCCTCTTTGACCCATATTCGTCGCATAGCGCTCGCGCAGCTGCAAACTTGATCCAGGTTAATGCAGCACGCCGCGAAGCGGTGCACCATCCGACTTAAGGAATCCTCCATGCTGACCGATGACGTACTTCGCAACCGCGCTGCAGAAATCTCAGATGCCGAGCGCAACCTGCTCGAAGGTGCCATCTCCCATACACAGACCTACGCGGCCGGCAGTGTGGTCGTTCGCCAGGGCGTGCCAGTCGACATCAGCACGCTGCTCGTCGAGGGATTCATGACACGCCATGTCGACGCACCCGATGGCAGGCGCCATCCCGTCGCGCTGCATGTGCCGGGAGACTTCGTCGACCTGCACGCCTATGCGCTGAAGGAGCTCGACCACGATGTCGCCGCATTGACCGACGTTACCGTCGCAGTCTTTCGGCATGCCGCGCTGGAAGATATACAGGCATCCGATCCAGGTCTGGCGAGGCGGCTGTGGTTCCTCACGCTGCTGGACGCGGCGATGCACCGGCAGTGGATCTACCGCTTGTCGAGCCTCAACGCGCTGCAGCGCGTGTCGCACTTCCTTTGCGAGACGCACGCCCGCCTGCTGGCGATCGGCGCATCCGACGGGTATGCCTTCTCGCTGCCGATGACGCAGGCCGATATCGGCGAGGTCTGTAGCCTCACGAATGTCCACGTGAATCGCGTGCTGCGCGAACTGCGAGAAGCCGGGCTGTGCAATGTCCGCGGCGCAAGCGTGCAGATCCTGGACTTGAAGAGCCTGGTCGAGAGAGCGCGGTTCGACCCCCAATATCTGTACCTGAACCAGCAGACCGCGGCACGCGCGGTTGCACGAACCGGGAGTTCCGCATGACCGATCGCCGCACCGTGCCCGGGCTGCGCGAAGATGCCGGCCACGCCACCGCGGAGGATGGCGTGGTGATTCTCGATGGACCCAATGGCGTGGCCGTGACGATGACGGCGGATGCCGCGGCCCTGACGGCGGAGCGCCTCCACGCGGCCTCGTTGCTGGCGCGCGAGCAGATGGCTGCCACGAAGCCGGGAAGCGAAGGTCCGCCGAGTGCGTAGGAAGGCATTGAGCGAACGCGAGCTGCGCGTGCTGGCCAGCATGAAGCTGCTGGCATCCTTCGAACAGCAGCAACTCCCCGCTGAGTGCACCTCGAGGGATGACGTCGAGCGGCTGCTCGGGCTGCACGCGGCCAAGCTGCTCAAGGCAAGCTTCGACCCTCCGATCCGCGAACTTTCGGGGGAGGTCTACATCGCGCGCGCATGCGTGTCGGAGGTGACGGCGGAAGGCTTTTCGGCCCTCGCGCGCGCCCGACGCCAGCAGCCGGAGCATTTCGATGACAGGTCGCCGCGGCGGCCGCGCGCGAGGCGACTGTCGAAGATCGGCGACGCCGCGGGAGAAGAGAAGACCGGGCCCGCTTGAGCGACGCCGACAGCGCGTGGTGCTGCCGCGCGCTACCAGTTGCGCAACGACACGTCCATCCCGCTAGCGGAAGGATTTTCGTGCGTAATTTACTGCTCGCGGCCCTTCGCGCACGTCGCCCGCCAGGTCGATCAGCGCGGCCATGCCATCGGTCAATGCGTGGTTCCAGTGCCTGCATGGCTTCTGGCTCTCGAGCATGTCGACCCAGGCCGCCCCCTCGGTGCCCTGCTCGAGCAGCACCCAGAAGTAACGGCCCGGGGCGGGCTCGATCACGTGCACGGAAATGTGCCGCAAGCGGCTCGCGGCCGGCCCATCGCGCATTGCTGAACGTTCGTCTCCCGTGCCTTGGGCATCCTCGGCCATGTGTATCTCCTAGGGCGGTTTCGACAAGAAAGCGGGAACCCTCGGTTCTTTCGTCGCCGCGGCACGTAGGCTAGCCGCGCTTCCAGCGGCAAGGGAGTTCCGGCGCGTGCGGCTCGGGCCAGGACGCCGCCTCGCTGGCGAAGCGTTGCACAATATGCGGCGGCGCAGAGGTGAACTCGAGCGCCATCTCCTCACTCTCCGTATGTGCCCAGAATGAAAAGACTGCCCACCCATGTCGACGGCTTCGACAGCATCCTCAACGGCGGCTTGTTCGAAGGAGGCGTCTACATCTTCGAGGGGCCACCGGGCGTGGGAAAGACGACGCTGGCGAATCAGATCGCTTACACGCTGGCTCGCCGCGAGACCCGCACGCTCTACGTCACCATGCTCGCGGAATCGCATTCGAGAATGCTCCAGCACATGGAAGGGCAAATTTTCTTCGAACAGCGCGAGGTCAACGCCAAGGTCTTCTATGTCAGCGGCTATCGAGAGCTCGAGCAAGGCGGCCTGAAAGCGGTGGTTGCCTTGCTGCAAGGCGAGCTTCTCCGTCACCGCCCCGGTTTGCTCGTCATCGACGGTCTCGTAGTGGGCGGGCCGGTCTCCATGTCGGACGACTCGGTGAGGCAGTTCGTGCATGAACTCCAAAGCCTTGTGAGCGCGATGTCGTGCACATGCCTCGTGCTGACGAGCGGCAACGGGAATGCCCTGAGTGCCGAGCAGACGATGGTCGATGGCATCTTTTCCTTTGAGGACTACGGTTTCCACTGGCGGGCCGAGCGCCGCATGCAGGTGCGGAAGTTTCGCGGCAGCCAGGTCATTCGCGGCCGGCATACCTTCTGCATTTCTTCGAGCGGCCTTCAATTTTTTCCGCGCCTGGAAAGTCTTCCTATCACGGCATCGCCTGGAACCCTGGGGCCGGAAGCCCTCTCGTCCGGAATACCGGCGCTCGATGCAGTCCTACGGGCCGGCGGGGTTCTTTCCGGCAGCGCTTCGGTGGTCATCGGTCAGAGTGGAGCCGGCAAGACCACTCTGGCGCTCGCGTTTGCTGCAGCAGCAACTGACGACGCGCACGGTCTTCTTCTGCCGTGCACGGAACTGGTGGGGGACTTGAAGCGCATGGGGCAGGAGTTGGGACTGGCCGTCGCGCAAGCCGCTGATTCCGGTGCGCTCACCGTTCAACCGCTCGGTCACGAAGACGAATCCATGGATGAGATGGGGCACAAGCTGCTGCGACTGGTCGACGAGTTGAAGGTCCGCCGATTGGTCGTGGACGGTCTGGCTGGCATGGCCGACACCCTGGCTTTCTCCGAACGGGGCTATCGCTTCCTGGGGCGCCTGCTCGGGGAGCTCAAGTCTCGAGGCGTGACATCGCTGTTCACCGTGGATCCCGCCGCCCTTTCGGCCGCGGCCGCCTCGCCGCTGGCGGAAGGCGTGGTCGGCTGGTTCGACAACGCGTTCGAGTTTCTCCCGCGCGACAGGCATGGTGCACGAATCCTGTCGATTTCCAAGGTTCGCGGCAGCCAGGCCTCGCAAGCGACAGTGGATGTGAACCTGAACCTGCTCGATGCCGGCGGGCAGCCGAGCGTCTGATCGAAAGTCCGTCCCGATGAAACTCATCCTGGTTGTCGAGGACGAATACGGTAACGCTCAGATTCTCCGGCTCCTGCTGGAATCGGAAGGCTACCGCGTTGCTTCCGCCTCCAATGGCAAGGCAGCGCTGGAGCTTCTCTCGGGCGAGGTCCCCGCCTTGATTCTCTCGGACTTCATGATGCCGATCATGAACGGCGGTGAACTCGGCGAAGCCGTGCGCCGCAACCCCGCGCTCTGCCGCATACCTTTCGTGATCATGAGCGCCACGGACGAAGAAGTGGTGCGCAAAGTCTTTCGCGGCTACGACGCGTTTCTCGTCAAGCCCTTCGAAATCGATCCACTGCTTCTGTTGATCGAGCGCCTTGTCGCGAACGGGCGTCCGCCGCCGCCGCGCAGCGAAGAGATCGGGGAGTCGATGAAGCAGCTGATGCGCGGAATCAAGTTGCCCGGGTCTTCCGACTGAGCATGGTTTCTTGCCGGTTGAATCGATGACCACCGGCTGAGCGTCCTACGCCCGCTCGGGCGAACCCCGCGCGTCGCCGGGCCCGCCCGCCTCCTAGCTTGTCGAGGCGATCACTTCCGGGGCCTTCCGAGGCCTCCTCATGCACGCAGCTTCTTCCTTCCGCACGGTGCTCTCATCGGGCTCTTTTTATGTTGCGAGCGCAGTGGCGCAGCTGCCGTTGGCGATGGCCCGAACCTGGTGTGCACCGTGGTGCTCGATCCGTCGCCGGTCAACTACCTGGAGATCCGAATGACCAACGAACATGCTTTTGTCTACAGGGGCCATGCGTTCCGGCTGGTGCTCGAGCCCGACCCGCGCGGACAATACCAAGTCGCGGTGGACTGGATGACGCAGCCCGACCAGGCCAAGCGGCTGCCGCAGGACGCCGATCCTTACGCGACCGCCGAAGAGGCCCTGCGGCACGGCCAGCAGCAAGCCATGCGGTGGGTCCATGACCGCACGGGCGACGGACAGGGGCAGACCTAGAAGGCTGCTCTGCAGGACTTTTCCATCCATTTTTTTCTACAGGAGACACCATGCCATCCACGAATCCGCCATCCCAGTCCATCGATGCGAAGAGCGCTTCGGACATCGAGCAACTGGCCCGCAAGCTCGACGCCACGCACGAGCAGGTCGAAGAAGCCATCCGCGCCGTGGGTACGAACGCCTCGGACATCGAACTTCATCTCAAGGGATCGCGCAGCACCACCAATGCCGAGCGAACGGACGAGGCTGGCAAGGGCTGACCTTGTGGAGCTGGCGCTGGGGGACTGAACGTACTGCGCTGCGTCGAAGCGCCCTCGGCTTCCTTATTCGCGAACAGGAACGCGCTTGTCCTACGTCCATGCCGTCGCGGGCTTCAAGAATCGATCTCTTTCTGGAGGCCCACCATGCACATTCGAAGGCCGCTTGCGCTTCTTTCACTCTCGCTGGTTCTTGCAACACCCTTTGCAGGTGCACAGCAATCGTCCACCGGAAATCCAAAGGGATCGGTCGCTCCTGCTGCGGGAAACTCCACGCCCAAGGCCCAGGGGGCCACGGGTCCGCGCGTTGACACGGGACGCGGCACCGAGCCGTTGAGCAGCGAGCACGGCCCCGCCGAGGCGCGCACAGGCCAGAACCGCCCACCCGGCGGCGGTCCGAACGGCGGGCTGACGCGCACCAATCCTCAGGACACCGCGCCTTCGGACAATGGGCGCAGCGCCCAGGGATCGTCGGCGCGGCCGGTGCCGTCCTCGGAATCGAAGGAACGCGAACGCAATCGGTGAGGGGCGGGCGGGCCACGTAGGTGCATTCGGTGCTGCTGCGTCGTGCCGGCCCCTGCACGATCCTTGTGTCCATCGTGCGTCGCCTGACCCATGCTTTGCTGCTGTTGCAGCAGTTGAGCTATGCGCACACCCTTTGCGAGTTCCAGCGATTGTGCGAGCGCTGTGGTCGCGTGTCACCTTCGAGCGCCGAAATCGCGAAGAGCTTTCGGCGAATGACGGAGTGTGAGCGGCGTTGGGCTCGATGCCGCGAGGGCTTGGCCGCGGCAGACATGGCGGCATTGCGTGTTTTGAGAGCGCTCGATCTGCAGCGTCTCCTGGAAAGCGCTCACGTGCGGCTGGGTTCGTGGAGCGATGCTTCGAGCATGGACCGGATGCCCGCGTCGCATCTCTTCGAGTGGGTGTCGCACGATTGCGAAAAACTCGAACTGGCTCAGCTCGAGGATGCCATGAGTCCCGCGGAGGCTGCGATTTACGTACAGTCCCTCGATCGGCTTCAGGGCTGATCGGGCCGATCGTCAGGCGTCGTCGAAAGGACGCGCAGCGTGTGCAAGCGCTCGGCCGCGTTCGAGAAAGCCGCGTTCAACTCCTCCGCGGACATCGACGGATAACCGGCGGGCGGGCGCAGCGCCTTGCGAAGGCGCTCGCACGCGGCCTCCCAGGCCATCTGGGCGATCAGCCGGGCTTTGAGGTCCGAATCGGAAGCGAGCATGAGGCATCATGTTCCGCTCAGCCTGCCGCGCAAGCCCAATGAACTTTTCGGGCGCTACGTCCTACAGTTCGCACTCGGCGTTCTGCTTCTCAACCGTTGAGTCGGTGCGGAGACTTCCAAGTATTTTTTGCAGTCGACGCCGCTTGCATCCTTGGCGCGGCCGGCGGATTACGCAAACGTGTGGGGCGTGTGAGACAACAGGCTTTTCCTACCGGGCTATGACTCCGACCGATCAGCGCACTTGGCCATGTCCCGGCCCAGTGCCACTTTCTGCGCGGCCTCGCTCGCCAGGCTGCCGTTCTTCGCCCGTTCCGCCAGCCGTGCATAGAAGGCGGCCACGCGCTGCAATTCCTGTTCGTCGAGATCCTCGATGCCGATCATGCGGTTGCTGGCGCGCTTGTGGGCCGCCAGCAGTTCGTCCAGCTTGAGGTGCATGGCTACGCTGTCCTTGTTCTGGCTCTGCTGGATCAGGAAAACCATCAGGAAGGTCACGATCGTCGTGCCCGTGTTGATCACGAGCTGCCAGTTCTCCGAGAAACCGAACAGCGGTCCGCAGATCGCCCACAGCGCCACTGCCATCAGCGCGACGCAGAAGGCTGTCGGCGTGCCAGCCCAGCGCGTGACGCGGCTGGCGAAGCGATCGAAGCGCGCCAGCCAGCGCGACCTGCCAGCGTAGGCGACGGTGGCGGTGTTTGGCATTCCGCCCACAGGGCCGTCCTCGTCTTCCTGAGGGTATGTGTGTTGGCTGCGCTGGATGTCTGACATGTGGAAAGCGAAAGTGCTCCTATGACCTGCTGCAGCATGCACATGAAGGCAGCTTGCCTGCGACATCTCTGCGCGCATCCTCTTGCAGGAGTCCTCCTTCCCCGCCTCCTAGCACGCTGGCCATCAACGTTCTGGGTGAGTAGGGCATGCTCCTACGAGATTCTTCGCCAGCACGAGACGCCGCCGTCGCTCGGCGCACCTACCGTTCCTCCAACTCAACTGCATAGGAGCTTCTGATGGCAAGTTCAAACAACGGCGGCGACCAACCTTTGGTCGCGCCTGCGGGCGGTGCTAATCCACTCATCGAACCGCTCACTGAAGGACGGGACGCCGCCGCGGCGGCGCCGCCGAAGGAGACGGGTCAAGCCGATCAGGAACGAGTGATACGTGAGGCGGCCTATTCCGCCTACGAGCGGCGCGGCAAGACCGAAGGCGATGCCGTACAGGACTGGCTGGCTGCAGAGGCAGAGGTCAATGCGAGGAATTCTTCGAAAGTCGCGGAACTCGCCCGCAAGCTCGATGCCACACCCGAGCAAGTCGAGGAGGCCATCCGGGCCGTTGGTCCGAATGCCTCGGACATCGAACTTCACCTCAAGGGTACGCGCAGCACCACGAATGCCGAGCGTACCGACGCCACCGGCAAGGAATGACCATGCCCCAGGACACCAATATCCCCGTCCCGAACAATGCCGAGTCGCGGCGCGCGCAATGGCAGGCGCTCGCCGAGCGTGTCGGTGTGCTCGTACCCGGATCGCCGTTGACCGAGGAACTGGTGGCCTTTGCCGAGGGCGTGATAGCGCTGCAGCGGCAGGACCGCGAGAGTCCCTTCGAGCCGCTGCGCTAAATCCAGGCAACGTCGTTCAGGCGATCGCGCTGCGCCTCACGCGCACGGGAATCGCTTTCGCCGCGGGCACCATGCTTTCGCGCGCGAAGTACTCGAGGGGAATCAACGGATTGCACTCGGGGTAGTAGCCGCCTACGCTGCCTTTGGGCAGATCGAAGCACATGACGCGAAGACGCCTCACTTGTCGCTCGCCGTCCTCGAAGCCTTCGGCGCACACGTCGACCATGTCGCCGTCGGTCAGCGACAGCCGTGCCATGTCACTGGTGTTCATCAGCAGTACGCGACGCGTGCCGTGGATGCCGCGGAAGCGGTCGTCGAGGCTGTAGATGGAGGTGTTGAACTGGTCGTCGCTGCGCAAGGTCATGAGTCGTAGCGCGTGCGAGGATGGTGCCGCGCCCTCGCGCAACAAACCATGGCCCTTGAAGTTGGCTTTGCCGTTCTTCGTCTTCCACACGCGTTCGCGCGCGGGCAGCGGCCGCGCAAAGCCCGCCGGATCTTCGAGCCGCGCATTGAAGTCATGGAACACCTCGGGCAGCACCTGCGCGATGTGCTCGCGGATGCGCGCATAGTTCTCGACCCAGGCCTCCCATGGCACAGCCGGGTTCGGCGGCAAGGTGGCGAGCGCGATGCCCGCGACGATCGCGACCTCGGAACGCAGCGTGTTCGCGGCCGGCTCGGCGACGCCGCGTGAGGCATGCATCACGCCGGTCGAGTCCTCGATCGACACCATCTGCTCGCCGCCCGCCTGACGGTCGATCTCGATGCGGCCCAGGCAGGGCAGCAGGTACGACACCTCGCCGTGCACGAGGTGGCTGCGGTTGAGCTTGGTCGCGATGTTGACCGTGAGCCGCAGCTTCTTCCACGCGGGTTCGATGCGGTCGGTGTCGGGCACGGCGCGCGTGAAGTTGCCGCCGAGCGCGACGAAGGCGCGCACCGAGCCGTCGAGCACGCCCCGGCAGGCCTCGACCGTGTTCAGACCCTTCTCGCGCGGCGGCTCGAAGCGGTAGAGCCTCGCCATCGCGTCGAGCGGCGCGAGTTCGGGCTTCTCGGTGATGCCCACGGTGCGCTGGCCCTGTACATTCGAATGGCCACGCACCGGACAGATGCCTGCGCCGCGGCGGCCGATGTGGCCGCCCAGCAGCAACAGGTTCGACACCATCTGCACGGCCGCCACACCCTCGACATGCTGGGTCAGGCCCATGCCGTAGATGCCGATCACGGCGCGCGATTCGGCGAAGGTGGCGGCCGCCTGTTCCAGCGCCTCGCGCGACAAACCCGATTCTTCGGCAATCGAGGCCCACGAGGTCCCGCGCAGCCAGGCGGCGAATTCTTCGAAGCCCTCGGTGTGCTCGGCGAGGAAGCCGGCATCGAGCACGCGCGGCGCCCCTTGCGCAATGGCGTCGCCGTCGGCCGCCACCAGCGCCTTGCACAGGCCCGCCAGCGCCGCCAGGTCGCCGCCGTTGCGCACTTGCAGGTACTGGGTGCTGACCTGCGTCTCGGCGGGCGTGAGCATCTGCACCGGCGACTGCGGATTGGCGAAGTGCACCAGCCCCGGCTCGCGCAGCGGGTTGAAGGTCACGATCCGCGCACCGCGCTGGCGCGCTTCCTGCAGCTGGTGCAGCATGCGCGGGCTGCTCACGCCGGTGTTGTGGCCGAAGATGAAGATTGCGTCGCAATGCTCGAAGTCATCGAGCCGCACCGTGCCCACGGGCACGCCGATGGTCTCCGGCAGCGCCACCGAGGTGGTCTCGTGGCACATGTTCGAGCTGTCGGGTAGGTTGTTGTTGCCGTACAGGCGCGCCAGCAGCTGGTAGAGGTAGCTGGTCTCGAGCGAGGCGCGGCCCGAGGCATAGAACACCACCGAGGCCGGGTCCTCGCGGCGCAGCGCGCGCAGTTCGGCGCCGATCTCCGCCAAAGCGTCATCCCACGAGACCTCGAGGTACCGGTCGCTCGTCGCGTCCCACCGCATCGGCCGCGTCAGGCGGCCGCCGGATTCGAGTTCATGGTCGCTCCAGCCGAGCAATTGCGTGACCGTGTGCTGCTCGAAGAAGGCCGGCGGCATGCGCTTGGCCGTGAGCTCCCAGGCCGTGGCCTTGGCGCCGTTCTCGCAGAACTCGGCCGGGCGCGGATGACCGGGCTTAGCCCAGGCACAACTCACGCAGGCGAAGCCGCCGGGCTTGTTCTGCTTGAGCAGGGCCTGCGTTCCCGCGATCGGAATGTGCTCGCGCAGCAGGATGCCGCCCACCGCCTTCAGCGAACCCCAGCCGCCGGCCGGGTGTTCGTAGGGCTCCGGTGCTGCCGCGTCGTTCACGTCGTCTAACGCTGGCCGGGACCGGGATTGGGCTGCTGCGCGAGGTCTTCGTGCAGACCGAAGGCGGCCGAATCGTCGTGCCGGGTGTTCTCGACGTTTTTGCGCTTGTCCCGCATGCGCTCGTTGGGGGCGGGCGAGGCCACGTCCTCGCCCGCGGCCGTGCGTTGGCTCGAGAAGCGCTCGCCGCCACCGATGTTGTCTACACCGCCGCTGGTGGTGGGCCGCGTGCCGTCGCCGCTGCCCGCGATGATGGGTTGGGTCATGGGATGCTCCTTTTTAAGCACTTCAACCTAAACAGCGCGCTGCGGCGTGCTTGTAGGAACCGGTGCCGTCACTGTGCGCGGCACTGTTGCGCTGCCGACTGCGCTCTCCTCAGGCCGTGTCATCGATGGGGCCGACAGGCGGCGCGCCCTCGTCCTCGCCGCCGCTGCGCGGGCCGGAGCGTTCGTCGGGCACCATGCGCACGAGTTCGGCGCATCCGTCCTCGAAGGCGTCGAGCCACAGGTCGTAGGCCATCGGGCTGGCGGACAGCTCGATCCATTCCGAGGCATCCGCGCCTTGCTCGTGCAAGACCCAATGAAAGTTTCCCGCGCCCACCTCCTCGACGAATACGGCGATGCGTCGAAGCCGGGTCATTTCAACTTCTTGGCCAGGTACCGGCGCACCTAAGCGTTGTCCTTGCCCGCGGCGGGCGGGGCAGACTGCTTGGCGGCGCGCGCGGGGGGCGCGGGGTCATGACCGCGCTCGCCCGGGTCTCCCGAAGGCTTCTTAGCCTCGCGGCCGATGCGACTGCCGTCCGCGGGCGTGTCGATGCCCGCCTCGCCATTCTGATCGACGTTCACAGGCGACATCGACTTGCGTGTGGACATGTTCAACCCTTGGCCTTGTACTGATCGCGCAGATCACGGATCTGATCGTGGTTGCGCTGGGCGCCCTCGGCCTGGCGCTCGACCAGCGTGCGCACCGCAGGCGGCAGTTCGGACTTCAGCGCCTTGCGATAGCGGGCGACGGCTGCATCCTCGCCACGCTCGCATTCCTCGAGCATGGACAGCGCGCTGTCCGCGCCCAGCGTTCCCTTGACGTGAACCCAGCCGCGATGCAGCGCCCCGCTGGCGGTGCCGCCCGTGTCGGTCTCTCCGCCGAGCGAGCGGATCAGCGTCGCCAGTTCGGCGGCTGCCTCCGCGCACTGGGCTGACCGGCTCGCGAAGACCTGCTTGATCTGTGCGTCGTCGACCTCGTCCGCGCAGGCACGGAAACCGTACTCGCCATCGCGGGAGTTTTCGAGCAGGTCGGACAGGATCGAAACGACTTCGTCGTTGGTGCGAGTGGCGGTGGTCATGATGCTGTTGCTCCTGATTGGTTGGTGGTTGGAAAAAGGAGTCGTGAACATCCCGCGTTGGTCGTTGGAGGCATGTAGGCAAGGGCCGCGCGCGCCCGTCATGGCGAAGCCATGAGATGCACTCGGCTGGACGTTTGGCTTGCGCACAGAGTGGCGGGCTGCCGTCCGACGTGCCCAGGACAGGCCCCTGCTTAAACCCCTCGAACTGTGCCTCACCACCCGAACAACCGGTCCCGCGAGCCATCGCGAACAACGCAAAAAGGTCCCCGATGAGCCATAGCCATGCCCCGGATCCGCCCACTCCTGCGAACACGGGCCCATCGCGCCACATCGTTTGGCTGAAAGTGAATGGTCAGACGGAGACGCTTGACCTTGAGGCCTGGGTCAGCCTGTTGGACCTGCTGCGCGATCGGCTTGGCCTGACGGGCACCAAGAAGGGCTGCGATCATGGACAGTGCGGTGCCTGTACCGTGCTTGTCGATGGGCGTCGCATCAATGCCTGCCTGCGGCTCGCCGCCATGTGCGAGGGCGCGGAGATCACGACGATCGAGGGTGTGGGGCAAGGTTCGACGCTGCACCCCCTGCAGCAGGCGTTCATCGACCACGACGCGCTCCAGTGCGGCTACTGCACGCCCGGCCAGATCTGTTCCGCGATGGGGCTGCGCAACGAGGGCCAGGCCTCGAGCGCCGATGAGGTGCGGGAACTGATGAGCGGCAATTTGTGCCGCTGCGGCGCCTACCCGCAGATCGTGGCCGCTGTTTCCGAGGTGGTGCTTCAGGTGCAGGAACGATGAATCCCTTCACCCTCATCTCTCCCCCGAGCCTCGAGCGGGCATTGCACGAGTTCGCGCCCGGCAGCCAATGGATCGCTGGCGGCACCAATGTTCTCGATCTGATGAAGGAAGGCGTGGCGCGGCCCGGCAGGCTGATCGACATTACCGGGCTGGGGCTGGACCGCATCGAGACCACGGAGGGTGGCGGTCTGCGCCTCGGCGCGCTGGCGCCCAACGCCGACACCGCCTGGCACCCGCTGGTGCGGGAGGGCTACCCGTTGCTGAGCGCGGCGATTCTCGCCGGCGCCTCGCCGCAGATCCGCAACATGGCGACCAACGGTGGCAACCTGCTGCAACGCACCCGCTGCGTCTACTTCTACGACCTGGGTGCACCCTGCAACAAGCGCGAACCCGGCACCGGCTGTCCAGCCATCGGCGGTCTCAGCCGCCAGCATGCGGTGCTGGGTGCGAGCGAGCGTTGCATCGCCACGCACCCGTCCGATATGTGCGTGGCGCTCGCCGCGCTCGATGCCGTGGTGCATGTGCGTTCGGCCGCGGGCGCACGGGCGATTCCCTTCGGGGAGTTTCATCGGCTGCCGGGCGATGACCCGCAGCGCGATTCCACGCTTGAGGACGGCGAGCTTGTCGTGCACATCGAACTGCCCCCGGCGAAACGGTTCGCGAATCACAGCGCTTACATCAAGGTGCGCGACCGCGCTTCTTATGCCTTCGCGCTGGTATCCGTGGCGGCGGCGCTTGAGTTTGACGCCGCCGGCGCGATCGGCGCGGTGCGGGTCGCGCTGGGCGGCGTGGCCCACAAGCCCTGGCGGAGAACCGACGCCGAGGCGGTGCTGGTCGGGCAGCGCCCGTCCGACGCTCTCTTCGAGGCGGCCGCCGACTTGCTGCTCGAAGGCGCGACCTCGCAAGGACAGAACGGATTCAAGATCACCATGGCACGACGCGCGATCACAAGAGCCCTTTCCACCGCGACGGCGGGAACGCCGCGCGCCGGACGCAACGACGGCCCGGGCCGCCCCGACCTGAAGGAGCCGCAATGACGCGCATACCTCAGGCGTGCCGCGTGCCGGTGGCTGAACCTGGCACGGGCGACGTGCGCATCGGCGAGCCGGTCTCGCGCATCGACGGCCGGCCCAAGGTCACAGGCGAGGCGCGCTACGCGGCGGAACACCCGGCCGAAGGCTTGGTGCACGGGATGGTCGTGAACAGCACCATTGCCAAGGGCCGCATCGTGCGCATCGATGCGAGCCGGGCACTCGCGGTGGACGGTGTGCTGGACGTGCTCACGCACGAGCGGCGCCCTCACGCTCGCTCGCTCGGCATCTTCTACAAGGACATGACCTCGCCGGGGGGCACGCCCTTCAAGCCGCTGCACGACGCGCAAATCCGCTATAGCGGCCAGCCCGTGGCCCTGGTGTTGGCCGAGAGCTTCGAGGCCGCGCGTCACGCGGCGCGGCTCATCGAGGTCGAATGCAGCGCCGAGCCGCACCAGACCGGCTTGCTCGACCACACCGATCGCGCCCGCAAGCCGAGCCGCCTGAAAGCCGGATATTCGCCACCGCCCGAAGAGAAAGGCAATGCGCAGGCCGCATTCGAGGCCGCGCCGGTCAAGATCGCATCGGACTTCTACAGCGGCGTCGAGCACCACAACCCGATGGAGATGTTCGCCACCACCGTGATCCGCGGCGAGGACGGCCACTTCACGGTCTACGACAAGACCCAGAGTTCGCAGAACAGCCGTTGGTATCTGTCGCGCGTCTTCGGGCTTTCCAAGAAGAAACTGACGGTGCGCAATCCGTACGTCGGTGGCGCCTTCGGCTCTGCACTGCGGCCGCAGTACCAACTCTTCCTCGCGATGATGGCTGCGCTGCACCTGAAACGCTCGGTGCGGGTCGTGCTCACGCGTCAGCAGATGTTCACCTTCGGCCATCGCCCCGAGACGCTGCAGCGAGTCCAGCTCGCTGCCGAGCGTGATGGCACGCTGCGCGCCATACGGCATACCGCGATCGCCGAGACTTCGCGCTTCGAGGACTACGTGGAAGTTGTGGTCAACTGGTCGGGACAGCTCTACCGCTGCGACAACATCCAGCTCGACTACAAGGTGGTGCCGCTCGACCAGTACAGTCCGATCGACATGCGCGCACCCGGTGCGGCGCATGGCGTGCACGCGCTCGAGGTGGCGATGGACGAACTGGCGCACAAGTTGCGCATGGATCCGCTGGCGCTGCGGCTGCACAACTACGCCGAGCGCAATCCGATGGACGACATGCCCTACTCGACCAAGGAACTGCGCGCCTGCTACGAGCAGGGCGCACGCCGCTTCGGCTGGGAACGCCGTGCACCGCTGCCGCGCGCCACGCGCGAGGGCCACGAGTGGGTGGGCTGGGGCATGGCGACCGGCACCTGGGATGCGCTGCAGATGTTCGCTCGCGCCCGGGCGGTGCTGAAGCCCGATGGCTACCTGGTGGTGAGCAGCGCCGCGACCGACATCGGCACCGGCACCTACACGGTCATGGCCATGATCGCGGCGGCGGCGATGGGGCTACCGCTCGAGCGCGTGCGCTTCGAGCTCGGCGACTCCACGCTGCCGGTGGCGCCCATCGAGGGGGGCTCCTCGCATGTGACCACGGTGGGGTCGGCGGTGCAGGGCGTTTGCGACAAGCTCAAACGCCGGCTGTTCCGGCTCGCGCGCGGTATCGCGGGATCGCCCCTGGCCCGGGCGAAGTTCTCCGAGGTGGAATTCGCCGATGGCACGATCCGGCTGGTGAAAGCGCCGTCGACGGCGGTGGCGTTCGAGGCCGTGCTCGCCGCGAACGGCGCGCGCCCTGTGGAGGACAAGTACCTGTTGCTGCCGAGCATGCTCAAGCAGCGCAAGTACGTTCGCGCAACGCACTCGGCGGTGTTCTGCGAGGTGAAGGTCGACGAGGAACTCGGCACGGTGCGGGTGACACGCGTGGTCAGCGCGATCGCCGCGGGCCGGATCATGAGCGCGAAGACCGCGCGCAGCCAGGTGACCGGCGCCGTCGTCTGGGGCATCAGCCAGGCCCTGCACGAAGAGACGCATCCGGATCACCGGCTGGGCCGCTTCATGAACCACAGCTTTGCGGAATACCATGTGGCGGTGAACGCGGACATCCACGACATCGACGTGATCTTCGTGCAGGAGGATGACCGCGTGGTCAGCGAACTGGGCGCCAAGGGCGTCGGCGAGATCGGGATCGTCGGCGTGGCCGCCGCCGTCAGCAATGCGATCTTTCACGCGACCGGAAAGCGCATTCGCAGCACACCCATGACACCCGAAAAAGTCATGCGCTGACCCTCTGCAGAGACGATTTAGGCCAGGAGCGACCTTCGATCCGGCACGTGCAGCAAGGGAAATCTTGTTGCCTGACGCGGGCTTTCGTTAAGATCGGCGCCCGCCGAGGGTCGAGTATGCCAATGGATTTTTTGAGACGGATCGAGGATTGCCAGTTCCCGCTGGCGCTACATGACGAAGCTGACATCCGCAACGCGATCGTCCTTGAAGCCGCCGGGCTGATCGAGGCACAGCTTCCACCGGTTGGCGTGCCTTTGACCGAAGGCGCATCGGTCATCTACCGTGTGACAGCTGAGGGTAGAGCCGCCCTGGCCAAGGCAAAACGCTCGGGATAGTAGAAAAGTGCGCCAGGGCGGTGCTGTCACGGGCACCGGGCCAACCGGGTCAACCGGGTCAGGCAGACGCTGTCAGCTCCGCCATCAGTTCTTCCTTGCGCGTTGCGAGCAACTCACGCATGGTCACGAGATCGAGGCCCTTGGCCGCGCGCGCCTTGGGGAACATCTCGTTGCGCTCTTCCTTGACGTGGTGATCAATGTACTCGCCCAGGACCTTGACCTTGGCGTCGAACATCTCGTCGATCTCCGCGGCGTCCTGGATCTGGGCGATCAGGTCCTTGGCGCTCGCGTGCTCGACCTCGGCCTCGTCGAGCAGGTCGGTCTCTTTCAGGGCCTCGCGCAACGCGGGGTAGAAGATCTCTTCCTCGATCTGTGTGTGCACGGTGAGTTCGGCGCAGATCTGCTGGGCAAGGTCTCGCTTTTTGCTGGCGGCGCTGGCGGCCTTTGAGCCCGCGAGGTCCTCGTAGGCCGTAAACATCTTCTTCACGTTCTTGTGGTCGGTGTCGAGCAGGCTGCACGCATCGGGTTCGGCGCGTTTGGTAGTCATGGAGTAGCTCCTGATTGATTCGTGGGAGCCGTAAGTTCAGCCAAGGCTCGTGAATGTCTCGTAGGCGCGTTGCGCATCGCGTCGAAGGAACTGCTCCGACGATCCGACGGCTAGCGCAGCTAGCGCGTGTTGCGGGTGCGGGGCCTCGGCTTCGAGGAGCGCAGGCCCTGATCGACCTCGCCAAATGGGCGGCACCTTTTCCTACAGGGTCAGGTTGCGATCGCCGATCCGCGGCCATGACTGGCCGAGAGACACAAGAGTCGATCCGTGCGCCGACATCAAGCTCATGCGCGCTGTGGCGGCCTTTTTCCATCCCTTCCTCACAGGAATTTCTCATGGCACTCACTTCAACCGGCACCCCCGTCTCCACCAGCAACGTCATCTCGTCGGAGCGCGTCGAGGGAACGGCCGTCTACAACACTGCGGGCGACAAGCTCGGCACCATTGATGACTTGATGATCGACAAGCTCAGTGGGCAGGTCCAGTACGCCGTCATGGAGTTTGGCGGTTTCCTGGGCATCGGGACGGACCGCTATCCGATTCCGTGGTCCGTCCTGAAGTACGACACCTCGCAAGGAGGCTATGTCGTGCCGATCGACAAGGCCGCGATCGAAGGTGCTCCGCGCTATGCCTCGGATCGCGTGCCGGATTACGACGACGTCTACAGCAGCTCGATCAACAAGTACTACGGTCTTTGAGCTGCGAGCGCGAAGGAAGCGACTGTGGCGTCTGATCCGAAGGTCATCGAAGGGATCGACGCTTGGTGGCGCGCGGCCAACTACCTGTCCGTGGGCTAGATGTGAAGGCCCAATAGGTTGTTTAAGGTGTTCACCCGGAGAAGTTTTGAGAGACTGGAAATTGCCAAACCCCCAATCCACTCAAGACCCCGACCCGGATGAACACCCATAAGAATGCCCGATTGACGTACCTGCGGCGCCTAAAGATGGTTCAAGACATCACTGAACGTGGCGTCAGTGCATCAGCTGCTGCCGCCTCGCACGGCGTCAGCGCCGTCACGGCCCGCATATGGCTGGCGCGCTACCTCGTCGATGGTGCGGCAGGCCTGCTGGACAAGTCTTCTCGCCCCGAGAAGTCGCCTCGCTCCATCGAACCTCATGTCGCTCTGGCCTTTGTCGAGTTGCGGCGCAAGTTCTTCTTGCAGGCACGCATCGCTTCCTACATGGGCGTATCCCGAGCCACCGTCAGTCGCGTGCTGCGTCGTGCCGGACTGTCGAGATTGAGTGACCTGCGCCCGGACGAGCCCGTGCAATGCTACGAGCGAGACAGCCCTGGCGAGCTGCTGCACATCGACATCAAGAAGCTGGGGCGCTTCGACAAGGTCGGCCACCGCATCACCGGCGACCGCACTCAGCGTGCGCGCAGCGTTGGCTGGGACTTCGTCTTCGTTGCCGTGGACGACCATAGCCGCCTGGCCTTTACGCAGGTGCATCCCGACGAGACCAAGTTCAGCGCCGAGGCGTTCTTGCGGGCCGCGGTAGGCTACTTCGCAAGCATGGGTGTGCAGATCCAGCGGGTGTTGACCGACAACGGCATGCCGTTTCGCTCTAGGCTGTTCGCCGAAGCTTGCCTCGAGTTGGGCATCGGGCAGAAGTTCACCAGGGCGTACCGCCCGCAGACCAACGGCAAGGCCGAGCGCTTCATCCAGTCGACCCTGCGTGAGTGGGCCTACGGGCACGTCTACGCGAACTCAGACCAGCGCTGCGAGGCCCTGCCTGTGTGGAACCACTTCTACAACTGGCATCGGCCGCACTACGGCATCAACCTCGCCGTGCCCGTCTCACGTCTCTCGATGTCTCGAAAGAACCTCTTGACACTTCACACCTAGGCCTTGCGTGGCAACGCGATTCGGAGGTCCTCCAGCCAAGCCTTCCATGCGTCCTCGCACTGCGCGGGATCGCCGCGCAGCAGGGCCGAGGGATGGAGCGTCACCAGCACAGGCCTTCCAGCGGGATCCTCCTGCCATCGGCCTCGCTCGCGGGTCACTGCCACCGGGCGGCCCAGATGCGCGCGCGCGGCAGTCGCGCCGAGCGCGAGAAATGAGTGCGGACGTACCAGGTCGATCTCGTCCTCGAGCCAGTGGTGGCAGGTTGCCGCTTCGCGCTGTGCCGGTGTTTTGTGCAGACGGCGGTTGCCTCGTAACTCGAACTTGAAGTGCTTGACCGCGTTGGTGACGTAAAGTTGTTCTCTTCGCCAGCCCAGTTCCTCCAGTGCGCGATCGAAAAGCTTGCCTGCCGGACCCACGAAGGGGTGCCCGTCCCGGTCTTCCTTGTCGCCTGGCTGCTCGCCGACGACCATCACAGCAGGACGCGGCCTTTCCTCACCGCACACCGCTTGCGTGGCTCGGGCGCCAAGCGGGCATTCCCGGCAACGGTCCGTCGCGTGCTTCAAATCGGCGAGCGCCTTCCGGGCGTTCGCGATGGAGAGCCGTGTAGACATGGGGATGCGTTTTCCGGGATCGGTCGCGATCTGAGGCCCGTCACGCCATGTCGGGCTGCCCGTTTGAAGCCATGAGGCCACCGTCCACCGGCAGCGCCACGCCCGAGACGAAGCTCGCGTCGTCGCTGGCGAGGAAGGCCACCACCGCTGCAATCTCCGAGGGGTCGGCGCCGCGCCCCAAGGGAATGCGCTCGCGGAATTTCGCCATCAGCTTTCGATTGCTTTTCATGTCCTCGGTCATCGGCGTGAAGGTCAGGCTCGGGCAGACAGCGTTGACGCGCACCCCGTCCTTGCCATGGTCGAGCGCAAGCGCCTTGGTGAAGTTGACGATCGCGCCCTTCGATGCGTTGTAGAAGCCCATGCCCCAATCGCCGCCGAGTCCGGAGACCGAGCCCGTGTTGACGATGCAGCCGCGGCTGGCGATCAGGTGCGGCATCGCCGCGCGGCAGCCGTGGAACACGCCGCCGATGTTGGTCGCCATGGTCTTGCCCCAGCCATCAAACGGCGCCTCGGTCACGGTGCCCTCGACCGCGATGCCGGCATTGTTGAACAGCACGTGGAGCGCGCCAAAGCGCTTGACGGTGGCCGCGACCAATGCCTGCACCTGCTTGTAGCTCGACACGTCGGCGACCTTCACCAGCGTGCGCTCCGGCGGCAGGTCGGCGGCGACGCGCTCGAGCTTGGCCTTGGTGTCGCCGGCGAGCACGACGTGGGCGCCTTCCTGCGAGAAGCGACGAGCCGTAGCCTCGCCAATCCCGGAACCGGCGCCCGTGACGATGACGACGCGATCTGTGAAACGTTGCATGCTGCTGCTCCTGGACATGGAAGCGCCGCAGCTTGCGCAGGTGAACCGGCTCTCGATGTCGGCGCGCGGCGATTGCGTTGTCGGACGCCAGCCTGCGCACGTTCAACGCCGATACTTGAACACGCTCAGCTCTCCGCCGGGCTCCAACCGCGCAATGCGCACCTCGGAGAGATCAGAAACGCCTTTCTCGCGAAGCTTGGACATCAGTTCCTCCGTGGTGATGAGTTCGCGGCGCAGCGTCCGGTGCATGATCCGGCCGTGCTTGACCAGCGGCTCGGCCGGCGGCTCAAGAAGGCGTGAGACGGTCGGCGATCGATAGCTGACCCAGTCGAGCGCGTAGTTCCACGCGATCAACGTCGAAATGAGCACGAGCCCATCGCCGATGGTCTTGTAGTCGCCTTGCATGGCATTGCTCGAAGCATCGGCGATCAACACGACGAAGAGCAGGTCCGCCACGCCCAACGACCCAACGTCGCGTCGCAGTAAGAAGCGGAACACGATCAGCAGAAACCAGTAAACGGCGGTACCTCGCAGCACCATTTGCCATGGCGGTGTCTCGAGACGCAGAAGATCCAGCAGCGAATCCATGAGTTCATCGCGGAAGAAGCTGAGGATGTTTACTCTCCGGGGAGGTTTCAGACGTTGCGTGTAGGCCGGTATGACGCGAGTGCGCCCGAATAATGAGGGGACCGAGCCGGATGCGATAACAGTGTCGGACGAAGCCGCTAATTGGGGTGTGGTGCGCTCGCGGCAGTCGCCTCGCAATGAAGAATGGCGATGCTCTTTCTTACCAAGCAGTGAGCTTTTGTCATGCCTTCACGATCCTCAGGCCTGCTCGCACCCGAGCGCGCGGCGGGCCAGACAGCACTTCTGATCATCGACATGATCAACTGCTGGGATTTTCCCGATGCTGAGAAGTTGCTGCCTTGCGCCGCGTCGATCGCACCGCGCATCGCAGCATTGAAGGCGCGATGCCGCCGGTCGGGTGTTCCCGTGATCTATGCGAACGACAACCGCGGCCGATGGCGATCGGACTTTCCAGCGTTGGCGCAGGAGGCGCTGCGCCAGGGTGGTCCAGGCGCGGAAATCGCAAGTGCCCTGAAGCCCGACGCCGACGACTACTTCGTGCTGAAGCCCAAGCAGTCGGCAATCTTCGGCACGCCGCTGGAACTGCTGCTGCAGCATTTGAAGGCGAGCCGCCTGATCCTGACCGGTGTCGCCAGCGACCAGTGCGTTCTCGTTACTGCGACCGAGGCCGGCATGCGCGCTCTCGCGGTGGTGGTGCCGCGCGACTGCGTGGCATCCCAATCGACGGCCCGCAATGCGCTGGTGCTGCGGCAGATCGAGGAGTTTCAGAAGTTGCCGACCACGCCCAGTACGCGGTTGCGGCTGATCCCGCATGCGCGCCACCTGCAAGGACGCAGGCGAGACTGAGCTGCCCGTCTAGCAGCCGCCTGCCTGATTGATGGATTTGCCGGGAAGCAGTTCTTCGACGGGCAGCCTATAGCGCTCCTGTCTGACCGTCGCCGGCCGTTGCTCGCGGCACTATCGCCCCATGGCTCCGCTTCGCCACCTTGCCGTCACCGTCTTCCAGGCCAACGCTAACGCCTTTCGGTGGCGACTGGTGGAGCTCTTGCCAGATGGACAGTGGAGCGTCATCGAAGAGCAGGCTTCTACGGTGAAGAGCTACAGTGCCGCGATGGCGGCCGGTCTGGTTCGGTTGCAGGGTATGGTCGAAGACTTGAGTGTCGGACCACGCGAGGAAGAGGCGGATGCGCCTGCAGCAAAAGCGGCTTCGGGCATGTTCGGCTTTGGATTCGGTCTGCCGAAGTAGCCCGCTCCCCCGTCCGAGTGACTGCATTGGTACGCGTCGACGTCCGACAGGCAGCTCCTGCGCGAGATCGGAAGTTGGGTGCCTTCCAGCTATTCTCGAAAGGAAGCGACCATGAGACTTGAACAAGCCAGAAGCGACGAGCGCGACGGACGACGGGTCTTTCGCTGGGGTATCGGTGCAGTGATCGTGGTGGTCCTGCTGGTTGTCATCTACAACGTCATGTCCCACCGCCGCAATGACGCGGCACCCGCGGGTGGCCAGGGCATTACCCAGCCCGCGCCACAGTCGGCGCCAGCAAGTCCGAACGGTGGCGGTGCTGCAGGCGTTGGAGGGGTCACGGGCAATGGCGGTGACGGGGGGCAGAGCCAGACCGGTACGCAATAGCCCCGTGTGAGCCGGTGCTCCGCTCATGGGTCGCGCGTTTATTCGCCCGTAGTGGCGCGGCGCAATGCCGATCCTGCGCTACGCTGGTTCTTCCCACGAAGACGAGAGGCATGCGTTGCGGGCCTTTGGTCGTCCCGTTACTTGGGGAGTAGCACTTTGTCGACGACGTGGATCACACCATTCGATTGGTAGACATCAGCGATCGTCACCGTGGCCGTGCCACCCTTCTCATCGGTGATCATGACCTTGCCACCTGCTGACTTGGCGATCAAGTTTCCGCCGGCGGCGGTCTTGAGTGTTGCCGAGCCATTGCCGTCCTTAATCATGTTCATCAGCGCTGCCGCGTCGAGCTTGCCGGGAACTACGTGGTACGTCAAAACCGTGGTGAGGGTACCTTTGTTCTCCGGTTTCAGAAGCGTATCGACGGTCCCGGCCGGAAGGGCCGCAAAGGCATTGTTGGTCGGTGCAAAGACAGTGAACGGTCCCGGACTCTTGAGCGTGTCCACCAATCCGGCAGCCTTGACGGCCGCGACAAGCGTGGTGTGATCCTTCGAGTTGACGGCGTTGTCCACGATGTCCTTGGCCGCGTACATGGGAGCACCGCCGACCATGACTTGTGCAGTCGCGACCGCGGCGGTTCCGAGCATCGCCATCGCGACAAGGCATGAGGAAAGCAGGCGGGGCAGGGTAAAAGAACGCATGAATAGCTCCTTGAAGGTGTTGGCCTGAGCAGACTGCAGCAGGTCACTCTTCTACGGATGCCCTGAAAAGGTGGATGAGGATGGTGAGCGCGCCGCATGGGCATGAATCCGGCATCGTGGCGACTGCGTAGCGCGAGCCTGTGCCCTTGGCACTGTCAAGTCCCGCGGTTAGTCCCAGCTGGCTGCTAGCCGGTTCGAACTTTTCCGACAGTACGCTTCTTCTTTTTCCGACGCCGTGGCCCATGACATCGCGCCATGCTTCTCGTACCCAAAAGTGTGACAGCTAACGGGCTTGCGCTCGGCTTCTGCCGGGCGCTTTTCTTTGTGCGGCCTGCGTGTGTCCACGAAGAAAAGAGGAACGACCGGCGGTTGCTGGCCTCCGGGATTTGCTTGGCGAAGCCGATGTGAATGGATTGAACTTGACGCGACGTAGCCTGCCTCTCGAGGCGCTTTGCCGGTGCATAGACGGCGCCCGGGCATGGTGAAAACCCTCGGTAAAAAAATCGCATCCGGTTGAACTTCCGGCCCGTA